>JAEUIF010000155.1 GCA_016795185.1 Planctomycetia bacterium
TCCATGCCGCGCCCTTCGCCCAGGTGGAAGACGCCGTGCTCGCTGAACGGCAAACCCGAATGCACGGTGGGCCACTGAATCCAGGGTTCCAGGTTGGGCGGCGCTTCCTCCGCGTCCGTGGTCCAGACAGTGGATGAATCGTGCAAGCGCTGAAAGTTGGGCAGCATGCCCTCGCCCATGAAGCGCTGTAACAGCGACGGGCAGAGTTCGTTGAACTCGAGCAGCATCAGTTCGGGCGCGGACATGCCAGTTCCTCCTCGGGCTGCCGAACGGCCTTCCCCGGACGCAGATATTCCAGTGCCACCGACGAGCGGCTGAACAGGTGCTTGCCCGACGCTTCCGGCGGCAGGTCATTGACGAAGTCCCAATCGATCACGGTCGCCGCGCCCAGGTGGCGGCGCGTGGCGGCTTGCAGGAAATCCAGGTCTTCAGCTTCGCGGAAGTTCGCGCCGCGCTTGATGCGAAAGCGCACCTGGCCCGCCACTTCCTGCACCAGCTGCACCTGGCCCAGACTGGGACGCTGGCCAATCAGATATGTGGCCAGGAAGACGCCGGACACCAGTCGGCCGTCGGGGCCAACCAGGAAGTCGGTGACGCGGCCCGCCACTTGCTGCAACCGAGGCAAATGCCGACCGCAGGGGCAGTCGCCCACTGCCCACGCACCGAGATCGCCGATGCGATAGCGGATCAGCGGCATGGCATGATTGAGCAGATCGGTGATGACGATGGAACCGAGTTCGCCGGGCTGTGCGGCACGGCCGTCCTTGACGATCTCGACGTACAGCCCCTCGGCCATCACGTGCAGGCCAGCGTGGTGTTCGCATTCGCTGGCGATGACGCTCACTTCCCGACAGCCGTACCGATTGAAGACCGGGCAGCCGAAAACCTGCTCGATCAGGGCGCGGTCGGCCGGTT
Organism: Planctomycetia bacterium; assembly: GCA_016795185.1. Classification (GTDB taxonomy): domain Bacteria; phylum Planctomycetota; class Planctomycetia; order Gemmatales; family Gemmataceae; genus JAGVLI01. The sequence continues at coordinate 916 of JAEUIF010000155.1, forward strand.
CGAGCACTTCGGCCGATGTGACGATGGAATGCGGCCGATAGGGCTTCAGGTTGCGGTCGTGCAGGAACCGGGCGAACAGCAGCGCCGAGCGGGCGTAAGCCAGCATCACCTTCGGACGGAAGCGCTGTAGCGCTTCGTGATAGGCCAGCAGGCGCGTTTCCGTGAGGTGTCCGGTATCGAGAAATAGTTGCCGGTCGAGGATCGTGTTGCGGAGCCAGGGCCGCCAGCGGTTCGCGGGCAGGTCGCGCGGCGCGCCCCAGAGCACGGCCGATTTGTCGCCCACATCCCAGCCGGCCCAGCGGTTGTGCCGGGTGGTGGCGGCGTTGCGTGACCGAAGCCGGTCGTTGCTCAGGAAGAACGACAGCGGCGCGCCCGTCGAACCGCCAGTGTGATTGGGCAGCAGGTCGTGGCGCGGCCAGTCGCGGGCGACCAGGCGGTCGCGCTGCTCCTGAATTTCGGATTTTTCGAGCAATGGCAATCGCCCGAGGTCTTCGAGGCCGCGCAGTTCGCCCGGCGTCAGGCCCGCGCGGTCGAAGCGTTCGCGGTAGAACTCGCAGCGGGCGTAGGCATGGTGCAGCAGCGCTTGCAGCCGCCGCCACTGGAGTTGACGCAGTTCCTCGGCCGGCAGGTACTGGGTGCGCTCGAACTCGCGCAGGTAGCGCCACTGATTAAAATCGCCCGAGCGCCACAGCGCCGCGGGATACAGCACGTCGCGCACCAGTCGTTGGTAGAGGCTCATGGATCGGCACCTCAACAAGTTCGCCCGGCCCGTGGCCGCAGAAGGGCCGCGAGTCGGGCGAACCGCGAACACGACGGCCTGTTCAGGCCGCGAGGGCTTCTTCGGCGACCGCTTCCGCCGCGTGAGGTGCTGCCATCAAGGTGTGTCGAGACAGGCTGCGGTCGATGAACAGTTTGTGCCAGAGATCGTAACAGAGCAGACTGTAAAGAAACCAGCTGGGCTGGGCAAGGGCAACCGTCAGCGACTCGGCCGAAACGAAGCCGTAATCCGCGATCCGTTCGACCCACGGACGCAACTGGCCGCCCGGTGCCAGCCACTCGAAGATCGGCTGCCCGAAGCCGAGCTTGGGCCGCTCCACGATGTTCGTGGGCGCGTAACGGGACAGCGCGCGCTTGAGCAGGTCTTTCGGCTTCCAGGCGCGGAAGCGCCGGCGGGGCGACACCGCGGTGACGACGCGCAGTAGCCGGGAATCGAGGTACGGGCAGCACAGGTCGCCGCCGGCGCTGTTGAAGATGTTCGTCCAGAGCGAGGCCGAATCCATCGCTTCGCCCAGGTAGCCGATGGCGTGCAGCCGATGGTAGGGCTCATCCGGCACGGCGTACTGGTCGAGCAGTTGCCGGCGTTCGGCGAGCGCGTCGGCGACGCCGTCCTGCCCGAAGCACGCGGCCACGGTGGACCAATCGGTGAACACCGCCGCCTGATTGAGCGGGTGCTTCCAGGATTGCTCATCGTCCACTGATCCCGCGAGCAGACAGGCATCCGCAAAGAAGCGCCGGCCGCACAGCCGGGCCAGCAGCGACGCGGACTGTTGCAGCGCGCCGAACGGCAGCCAGGAGCGGATGCGCCGCGCGGTGCGCAGACGGTCGGCGGCCGGAATACCAAACAGGCTATCCGCGCCTTCGCCGCACAACGCCGTCGGGCAGCCGCGCCCGTGCATGGTGCGGGCCAGTTCGGGGAAGTAGGCCGTCATTACATGGTTCGGCGGCTCGCCGGTGACCGCCAGGGTATCGAGCAGGTAGCGGATAAACGGCGCGTCGGCCGGCACCAGCTGGAGTTCCGTGTTCAGCGCTTCGGCTGCGGTGCGGGCATAGTTGGCGTCCAGCCGCGTGCGCTCGTGATCCACGCTGACGCTGAAACTGAGCGGATCGTCGCCGCTGACCTGATTCCAGATCGCTTGCAAGTAGGTGCTATCGACGCCGCCGGACAGCAGGTTGACCGTCTCCGGCCGGCGGCACGACTGTTCGCTCAGAATATCGTGCATCACCGCATCGAGGTAATCGACCGCGTCATCGCCGATCGTTTGCTCGGACTCCAGGTCGGCGAACGTTTGCCGCTGCCGCTGTTGCAGGCCCTGGGCGTCGAAGACCACCTGTTCGCCGGGCATCAGCCGGAAGACGTCCTCGAATAGCGTCTGCCGGCCGGGCACCGCGCGAAACAGGAAAAACGCCGGCAGCGCTGATTCGTTGGCGCGCGGCTGCGCGCCGCAGTGCTCGACCAGTTCCGCCAGGTTGCTGCTGAAGAACAGTCCGTCGAGCGTGCGCGTGTAGTAGGTGAAGCCAGCGCCAACGAGGTTGCGGTAGAGCACGGTCCGCCCGGCCTGGCCATCGAGCAGGACGAGCGTGAAGCTGCCTTCCAGGTCGCCAACGGGCAGTTCGCCGTGCTTGGCATAGTGGCGTTGCACATGACGCACCGCGTCGGTACGGTTCGCGCGCTGGGCATGCTCGGCCAGGGCCAGCGTACCGCGCACCAGCAGTACACAGTCACCAAACTCGACCACCTTCCAGTGGTCGCCGCTAAATCGCAGCAGCATTTCAAGTCGTTCGTGCGCATGCCGCCAGCAGCTATCCTGCCCAATGGCCGCCGACTCAGCCAAGCGGTCCAGGCGATGGGCCGCGCCTTTCCCCAGCACCGCGCCCCAGAAGCGGTTCATCATCGGGAATCCTTTCGCGCTTCGTGATCGGGTCATCCAAGCGCCGCCGTCCCGATCCTTCGGATGGCGGCGGTTCGCCTCGGGTCCGTGTTCCGATTACCGTAGCGTGTCCAGCTTGTGGAGCGGGCGAACGAGCACCAGCCCGCGTCGCAACAGCGAACCGGCCAGTTGCTTTTCTTCCTCCGGGACGAAACCACCCAGCCAGAGCAGTGCTGGCCAGAGCGCCCAGAGCCCCAGCCTGGCCGGGATTGCCCAGCCGCCTACGGGCAATGACTGAGAGACCGACCAGAGGCCAATGGCCAGGGCGAGCATGGCGGCGAGCCGGGTTGGTTCGTAGCGTACCGGAAATACCCGTTGCGAAGCCAGGCCGGTCAGGCAGGCGTGGACGACGAAACCGCCAACGGTAGCCAGCGCCGCGCCCAGGCCGTGCCAGCGGGGAATGAGCAGCGCGTAGAGCAACAGCATCGTGGAGGTGGATACGGCGACGATCCAGGATTTGTGCCAGGTGCGCCGCCGAATGTAGAAGCCTGCGTCCATCAGGTCGGCGACGGTCAGGAACAGGTAGGCCAGGACCACCGGAGCGATGAGCGGCGCTACGCCTGCATAGCGTGGGCCGCCGAGCAGGACAGTGATCTCGCCCGCGAACAGGCATAGCGCCAGTCCAACGAGCAGATATGCCCCGATCAGGCGCGTGAAGCATCGGCCGAAAACGAGGGAAGCGTCGGGCTGCTTGGCCACTTCGTACATGCGGGCCGTCCAGACCATCGTGAAGGGCGTCCGGCCCAGCAGACTGACCGCCAGCGCCAGTTTGTAAGCCAGGGCATAGGTGCCGACCGCGTCTTCACCGGCATAGCGCAGCAGAAAGAAACGGTCACCGTTGTTGAGGATGAAGAAACCAATGCCGGCGGGCATCAACGGCAGGGAGAAAGCGAGCATGGCCCGCGCCTTCGACCAATCCGGCCGCCAGGCACCACGCGCCACTTCGCGCGCCGCCAGACCGAGCGCGGCCGCGCCGGACACCACCACCGTCCCCGTGACGACGCCCCACACCCCCCAATCGCAGCCGACCACCAAGACGATCACCAACGACGTGCGTACCAGGAACTGCGCGATCGTGATGCCAACATACAGGCTCGATTCCTGGCGTGCCTGGCAGACGGCCAGCAGCAGCACGAAGGCGGCTTCCATCATGGTTGCGGTGAACGCCAGGCGCAGCAGGTTCGCATCGCTGATGCCGAGCCAGGCATACCAGTAGTCCGCCGTCAGGCAGACCGCCCCGACACTGCCCAGCACGGTCACGGCGAGGACTGCCAGCAGCGTCGCCACGACGCGGCGGCGCTCACCGTCATCGTGGCACTGGCCGTGAAACGCTACCACCGCCTGGCGCACCCCGCCCAGCAGCAGGCAAATGGCGAGCACATCGGCCATGCGGCTCAGGATTTCGAGAACGCCGTATTCCGCCGGACTGAGGTAAGCCGTGTAAAGTGGCAACAGGAAGAAGCCGCCGGCCTGGATCAGTATCGTGCCCAAACCGTAAACCGCTGCATGCCGCAAGAAGGATGGCGCTGCCATGTCGTGAGGTCGCTCCCGGTGGCCCGTATCGTTCAAGGATACATGCCGGACCAAGCGAGGCGTTGGTCCGTGGCGGTTTCGTAGTAGTCATCAGACTGGGCGGCGTACTGCCAGGTCGGGTCGGATTCGCGGCGTTCCAGACAATCGGCGGCGATGGCCAGGAAGGCGGCGTAGAGCGCCCAGTTGAAGCGGAACAGGCAATGGCCGAAGTTACCCGTGAATAGCAGGAGGACGATGCCGAGCCCAACGGCCCCCGCCAGCTGGTAAAGGAAATCGCGCTGGGGATTGCCATACTCGCGGCAGCGGCGGCGGATGCGCAGCACGTTGATCGCATAGGCCAGCAACAAGCCAGCGAACGTCACCAGACCCAGGCCGCCCATCTCCCCCATCAACTGGCCGTAGAGGTTATGCGACTCCAGCTTGCGGCCCGTCGCCGGCCGCCAGGCGCCCGGCCCGATGCCTGACAGAGGATTGTCTTGCAGCAACTGAATGCCGAGATTGAAGCCAATGATGCGCGCTTCACTCGACAGCTGGGCGTTCTTGGGGCCCGCGTCTGGATTGATGATCGTCTCGAAACGATTCTGCAAGGTTTCCGGCAGTGCCATGAACAGCAACGGTGCGGCGGCAATACTGGCGAACGCCAGCGTCTTGCGCCATTCGCTCTGCCAGATGACGACGGCGGCCCAGAGGACCATGCCGACGAAGCTGCCCCGGCTGCCCGTCAGGTTGATGCACAGGACCGACAGGGCCAGGTAGCCCGCCAGCGCGCAGCGCGCCGCCCGCGATTGGGCCGAGCGCCAGAGCACGGGCACGAACACCAACGAGAGCAGGATCGAGGAGGCGAAGGCATTGGGGTCGCTGCGCGTGGAATCGACGCCGACCATGCGGGCGATGCCCATGCGATGGACGTACCGGCCGTGCATGTATTCCCAGAGGGAATGCAGCATGTACAGCGCCATGAAGCCGAGAAAGGCGTAGAGCAGCCGTTGTAAGTTCTCTTCATCCTGCACGACGGTGACGAGCATCAAATAGTAGATGAGGAACTTGAAGTAGGGGTCGATGACGTCCAGGCAATGGTCGCTCCAGGGGCTGAGCAGGCTGCAAAACAGCACGGCCGCCGCGAAACAGAAGAGCGCAATGTGCAGCGCATTGAACCGCAGGCGCTTGTGTGGCGCTGCCAGCCAGACGCTGCCGACCATGATCATGTAGAGAAGTTCGATGCGGACGGTGCCCAGGATCGGCCAGATCTCGAACGGCCGGTGAACGAACAGAAACATGTAACCGATCAGCAGCCAGATCATGGGGCCTCCGGATTCAGGGCCGCCGCGCAGAGTCTTTCCAGGTCGGCCAGGTAACGGGCCGTGCCGAAGTGAGTAAGCGCATGGCAACGCGCGTTATCGGCCAGCCACTGTCGCCGTTCGTGGTCGTGCCAGAGCTTCTCGATGGCGGTGGCGAGCGCCTGCGGATCGCGCGGCGGCACGAGCACCCCAGTCTGTCCATCCGTCAGGTAGCTGGCCGCGCCGCGCGGCTCGTTCACGATGATGCACTTCCCCAGCCGCATCGCCGAAACGTAAGTGATGACACCCGGACAACGCAGCAGACCGTCTTCAAGCGATAGCACCACCAGGCGCGCACCGGCTAGTTCACGCAGGAAGTCGTCGGTCTTCAGGCAGCCGAGCAAGTCGATGTTGCCCGCACGACACGCGGACGGCAAGTTCTCCGGAGGCGCCGCGATGCGCACCCGCATGGGCAAGCCACGTACCGCCGCCGCCAGGGTTGCGTAGTCGCGGTTCTGGCGTCCTCCCGAGAAGATGTAATCGCCGTCGCGCGCCGGGTACGTTTCCGGAGCAAGATCGGTGCAATAGGGCAGCCAGACGAACTTCTCGCGCGCGATGCCATAGTAGTCGCTGTAGTGCTCCGCTTCCGCATGGCAAAAGACCTGGATTCTCCAGGCGCCGCGCGCGATACAGCGATGCAGCGCGCGGCTCAAGGCGCGCCGCCAGCCGCTGGCATGCCGATAGGGCCATTCGACATCGAGCAGCAGATGCGGGCGGCGGCCAACCGGACAGAGCCCCTGGCAGGCGGCGAAGAACTCGCCATAGCGCCCGGTGACGATGGCATCGTGCGCGGGTCGGCGGCGCAGCAGCGTGAGCGCGAGGTGCGACCGGAGCGCGTACTCGGACAGGAAGCGCGGATATTTCTGACCGAAGGCGTAAGACAGGCCCCGTTCGTTGCCCAGCGGCAGAAAGTGCGCGGGTGGGGCGATGTCGGTGCGCAGCGTCAGGGGCTGGGAAAACAGCACGCTCATGGCCAGGGGTCCACCTTCCAGGTTCGGCTGGCGCTCGGCTCAAGAACGGCGCGGCAGGGCCAGCAGGTTCGGCCAGGCGTTGGCGTCAATCGCCGCCGCCTCGCGAGTAGGCAGCGCCGGTTCCAGGTCCGCCAGGCAGCGCGGCAAGGCGTGAATGGTGTAGTCCAATTCGCGGATCGTCTCGAACAGTTCGCCGATGCTCGTGCCCATGCGGCGCAGCCACGACGGATTCGCCTCGAAAATCAGCGCCGGTCGAAAGGTCCGCAGCGTCTGCCGTGCGCCGCGCAGCGCGCGAACTTCCGAACCTTCGATGTCCATTTTGACGAGGTCGATGCGGGCGACGGGATGACGTTCGAGATAGTCGTCCAGCCGCACCAGGTCGATCTCGAACTCGTGCGCGCCGTGCGAGGCCACCGACCAGTTGCCCGGCACGTCGCTGCCCTGGACGCGCAGCTTGCCGGGGGCGTCCGACAAGCCGAGTTGTTCCAGGTGAACGTTCTGCAAGCCATTCAGGGCCACGTTGGCGCTGAGGAACTCGAAATTGCAGGGATGCGGCTCGAAAGCCAGCACCTGACCGCCGCCCGCTTGCAAGTGCCGACTGGCCGACAGCGTCTGGAAGCCGATGTTCGCGCCGAGATCGCAGTAGACGCCGTTGACCGGCAGCAATTCGCGCGTCAGCCGCATCACCTCGCGTTCCTCGCGTTCCAGGCCCGACCAGTAGATGCGCAGCAGGTCCTCGTCGCGCAGATCGAGCTGACACAGCCCCACATCCGGCAGGCGCACCGTTGCGGTGGTCGGCTCGAACATGCGGTTCAAATGAGGAGCCAATCGCCAGCCGCCCTTCACGATGCAGGTGCGGGTGAACTTGGCCAGGTGGTCGCGCACTACATGGGCAATTGGCATAGCTCTCCTCCTTGATCGGTAAGGGCTGCGGCGTCGGTCTGCTGCCAACCGGTCTGGTCCGCGGCGAACTCGTCGCCGACTGCTAGACGCCAGATCGTTTCCATGCAGCGGCGGGTGGTAAATTGCTGGGCATGCTGCTGGCCGCGGCGCGCGAGCGCCGCCGCTTGATCGGGCCGCCCGATGATCCAGCGGATGGCTTCGCGCAGCCCCGCCACGTCGCCGTAGTCGACGATCATGCCGTGAACGCCGTCCTCCATCAGATCGCGCGCCCAGCGCCGGCCGACCGCGATGGTCGGCTTGCCCATCCACATGGCATTCAGGCAGGTCTGCTGGCCGCCGGAGTGGAGCAAGCCATCCTGCATCGGCACGACCGTCAGGCGGGCACCGGCCAACGCGTCGCGGAAGCCCGCTTTCGTCGTGCCCTCGACGCGCACGTGCGCCGGCAAGGTCAGGGCACGCAACTGTTCGGGCAGCGTGGTGGCGATCCAGACCGGGATATTGACCGGCCGCACCGCTTCGACCAGCGTCGCGTAGTCGCGGTCGTAGTTCCCACCGGCGAACAGGTAGCCGTCATCGCGCACCGCGAACTGGTAGCGGTCGAGCGTCGTGTGGAACGGGACGTAGCGGAACTTCGATGCAGGCAAGCCGAAGGCGCGGGCGTAGTCTTCGATTTCGTGACTGGCCCAGACGACGAAATGTTCGACGGCCTTCGTCGCCAGCTTCAATTCCAGGCAGCGCAACCAGTGCAGCAACTGCCAGCGCGCGCGATACCAGTTGCAATCGACCAAGACGTGGCGCGATCGCTTCCAGGGCAAGAGCGCTTGCAGCAGGGCGAAGGCGCGGCCGTCGAGCCCGCCGCCGGTGACGAAGCAGACATCCGGCGCGCGACGCTGATACAACCGCACCGCGACCAGCAGGTCTTGCAAGCGCGCGAGCCAGCGCTTACCGAGCCAGCGCGTGCAGAGGGCGGGTAAAGGCGGCGGCCCCACGAAGGTCGTGCTGTCGCCCCAGAAGCCGCCCGGCTTGCCATGTACGTTGGTGATGACTTCCATGTCACTCGCCCTGTTTCGACTGCACTCAACGTCTGTTAATCGTTTCGAGTTCGTAGTTCCGCCTTCAGGCGGTCGAGTCGTTCGCCGCCTGAAGGCGGAACTACGAACGTCCCAGCATTCAGTTCGCGAGCAATGATTGGTAAAAGGCTTCATAGCGCCGCGCCCGGACTCGCAGATCGTGGCGCGACCAGGCGCGCTGTCGGGCGGCCTGCCCCATCGCCCGCGCTTGTGCAGGATCGCGCAGCAAGCGTTGCAATGCCGCCGCGAGACTGTCCGCGTCACCAACCGGCGTCAGCAAGCCGTGGACCCCGTCCTCGATGAGTTGCCGCGTGCCGCCGACCGCCGTGGCCACGATGCCGCGACCCGCCGCCATGTATTCCAGCACCGAGTTCGGCGAACCCTCGGAACGCGAACACAGCACGGCGAGATCGATGCCGGCCAGAAAACCGGCCACATCCTGCACGCGACCGTGCAGCACGAAGCGGTCCTGCAAGCCGTGCGCGGCGATGCGGAGTTCCAGTTCGGGTCGCAGCTCGCCTTCACCCGCTAGATGAAATTCCAGGTCGGGATGTTCGCCGGCCAGTCGCGCCGCCGCTTCGATCAGCAGGTGCGGCTCCTTGATCGGCCGCAGGTTAGCCACCATGCCGATGCGCACCGGACAGTTCGCAACGTTATAGTCCGGCAGCGGAATGGCGGCGAAGCGTTCGAGATCGACTCCGTTCTCGACAACGTGGACCGAACTGGGCTTGGCCCACTCGTCCATGATCGCTGCCTGTCGGCAGGCTTCGCAGTTGGCAATAGTCGCGTCCGCCAGGCGATTGTGCAGTCGGCCCAGCCAGCGGTCGAGCGGCTTCATCCAGTAGCCCAAATTGAAGCGCGTGCGCACCACGCGCACACCGGCCAGCTTCGCGGCAGCCACGCCGAAGTGCGTACTGTCGGGGAAATAGACCTGCAACACGTCGATGCGCTGGCGCTTCAGCCAGTTCGCGAACTGAAACAGTTGCTTCCAGGTCGCCGGCCGCCGCAACGCACCGACGGCCAGGCGCTGCACCGGGCAATCGTCCGGTTCGAGGGCCCGCGATTCCGCATCGTCGCCCCGCAGCAGGGCCAGCACCGGTTGCACGCGCCGCCGATCCAGGTGACGCAGCAGCGCCAGCAATTGTGATTCCGTACCGGCCTTGCTCAAGCGGTCGATGAGAAAGCACACGCGCGCCGGCGGCGCGCCGTCCACAACGGCAGCCGTCCCTGGGTCCCAGACGTCGATCTCGCGGTTCGGGGTGGCAAGCACGATTCAGTTCACTCCTTCCAGGGTGCAGGGCCTCTTCTCTGTTCCGGCCTCCACCAGTTGCTCGATCAAAGCCAGGTACTGACGACTCTGCGAAGCAAAGCTGAAGTGCGCCTCGACTCTCTCTCGGCCCCTATTGCCCATCGAGCGCCGACTGGCTTCATCCGCCAGTACAGCGCCGATGCGTGCGGCCAGCGCTTCCGAGTCGCCGACCGGCGTCACATGGCCCGTGACGCCTTCCTCGACCAGTTCCGGCGTACCGCCGGCGGCAGTGGCCACCACCGGCAGTCGTGCCGCCATCGCTTCCAGCACCACGTTCGGCAGCCCTTCGGTGTACGAAGGCAGCACGAGCAAATCGAAGCTCGGCATCAGGCGATCGAGGTCGCTGCGAAAGCCCGCCAGGACGATGCGCTCCTGCAAGCCGTGCTGAGCGAGCCAGTCGGTCAACTGCTGCCGCAACGGACCTTCGCCGAAGACCACGAAGCCCACGTTCGTGTGCTCGCGCAGAACTTTCGCTGCGGCGGGCAATAGCACCTGAAAGCCCTTTTCCGGGCTGAGCCGTCCGGCCGCACCGACAATCAGGCGCGGCGGTTGGCGAAAATAGTTTTGCAGGACGGCGCGGCCATGTGGATCGGGTGCGGAAAAGCGCTCGAGGCGCGCCGCGTTGTGAATCACCGTCGTCCGTTCGGGTGGCGTTCCGCCATGCTGTACTTTCCGTGCCTGGGCATGCGACACGCAGACCACATGATCCATGCAACGCAGGTGCCAGCGGTCGATCGTCTCGTACAGGCGCACGCGCGGGCTTTCGCCCGTCCAGCCGCGCGAGACCGCAACGGCAGGCACTCCGGCGCGCCGCGCTGCCGGGCGGCCCAGCAGGTTCGCCTTGTAGCCGTGGCAGAGCAGCACAGTGGCCTTGACGCGCTGCAACAGGTCGGCTATCTCGCCCACGGCGCGCCATAGGCGCGGCGTGTCGTGCACCAAGGCAACAGTTTCGATGCCGTGGCGCGTCCCTTCATGCAGGAACGCCCGGCAACCGCCGCCTTCCGGAAAGGAAGCGATGACGGTGCGGCATTCGGGCGGCAGCGCGAGCGCCAGCCCCAAAATCTGCCGTTCTGGGCCACCGTAAAACTGCGACGCTGTCAGATGCACCACGACCATCGCTGTCTCACATCGAGCGCCGGGATCAATCAACGCGGGGTACGTTCCCACGAGGCCGTCCGACCAGGAAATAGACTCGCGGAGCCGATCCAGAGCATACGGAACACCATCCAGGGCGCACGCAGCAGCAGTGCCATACGCTGGACGTTCAGGCCAAGCCGTGTCACTCCCAAACCGAAATAGACCGCGTACAGTACGAGCAGCAGCCCCGCCAGCGCACCGAAGCCGAGACCCGGCATGAGCACCGCGGCGACTGCGCCCAGCAGTACGGCCAGTAGCATCTGCGCCACCGCCAGCGAACGCACGGACACCAGCAGGGTCCACGCAAGTTCGACTAGCAGCGGACGGCCGGCGGCCACCGCTTGTCGCAGTAAGGGCCACGCCTGCTGCACTCCGAGCCGGATGTTGCCGCCCACCCAGCGGGTGCGTTGCACCTGCATCTGGCGGTCTTGTTCAGGGAACGCGGACCAGACGCGGACTTCCGGAACGAAGGCGACGCGCACGCCGCCCTGATACAGCCGCACCGTGTACTCGACATCCTCGACGACCGAAGCCGCCTGCCAGGGAAAGCGCTCCAGCACCTCGCGACGAAACGCCATGCCGGTGCCGCGCAGCAGCACGGAGAGGCCCAGCACGGCTTTGGGTGCGTAGAACAGGTCGTTTTCGATGGCGTTGGCGACGGCCGCCACGTAACTGGCGATGCTGCCGTCCGGATTGGAAGCAACGTAGCTCGCCTGCAAGACCTGCTCGCCCGCGGCCAAGCGGGCGTTGAAGACTCGCAGTGCGTGCCGATCCAGCCGACAATCGGCGTCCAGAATCAATACCGCTTCGGGGCGCGTCGGCAACACCTGTTTCAGCGCCCAGGCCAGGGCCGGACCCTTGCCGCGCTGGGAGAGATCGTGCCGTTCCAGGCAAGTCGCGCCGCCGGCGCGGGCCAGCGCCGCGGTGCGATCCGTGCAGTTGTCCGCGATGACGAACACTTGCACCCGGTTGCGCGGGTAGTCCAGGTCCGCACAGCAACGCAGCGCCGTCTCGATCTGGTCTTCCTCGTTGTGCGCGGGAATCAGAATGGCAAACCGCTGCCGGCGCTGAGTGGCTGGCGTGGCGTGGGACCGCGCACACAGGCCGACGACCGCCAGCCCCAGGCAGTACAGGCCCACGGCGGCGGCGAGCAGCAGCATGGCGGCGGCCAGATATTGTAGCGCGAGCATCAGGAGCATGGCGGCGTCCGGGGTTCAGGCGACCTGGCGCAAGTCCCAGCGAGCATCCTCTTCCTCGCCCTGGGCGCGAGCGTAGGCTTCGGAGAGCGTGCCGAAGGCGAACTCGTTCAGCAGGCGGCGCAGGCGCGCTTCGGTCCAGCGCAGGTTGACGTAGTGGCGAAACGCGTTCAGCCCGCCCAGGGGCAATCGCGGCTGACCGGAGTCGAGTTCCCACGGGTGCAGATAGAAGGCCACCGGGCGGCCCTGGGCGTTGATGGCCCGCATGCCCCAGCGGGTGACGGCAAATGGATACAGTCGAAAATAGCCGCCGCCCCCGAGCGGCAGCGGGTAGCCGAAGACCTGATGAACGGCCAGCGGAAACTCGCGGATCGCACCGGCGGCGCGGACGATCCGGTGCGGCGCTAGCGGCGCGCCGGCTATGCCGTAGCGGTCGTGATAGGTCGGGAAGATGCTCGAATCGTACTGAAAACCTTCCTCGATCAACACGTCCAGCGCCCACAGGCTTTGCCGGGTGATGGAGAAACACGGCGCGCGATAGGCGACGACCGGCTCGCCAATGGCGTCTTGCAGCACGTCGCGGGCGCGGCGCAGATCATCGCGGAATTGGTCGGGCGTCTGTCGGTAGACCAGGCGATGCCAGTAGCTGTGGCAGCCGACTTCGTGCCCTGCGTCGCGAATCTCGCGCACCAGGCCGGGAGCGTGCTCGGCCACCCAGCCCAGCACGAAGAAGGTGCCGCGCACTCCGGCGTGGGCGAACGCTTCGAGGAGCCGCTGAGCGCCGACCATGACCCGTTGTTCCATACCGCCCCACTGTCGGCGGCTGACCACACCCTCGAACGAGGCGACGTGGAAGTAGTCTTCCACATCGACCGTCAGGGCGTTCAGCACCTGCCGGGCAGGCGGCTCGGCGGGACTGTCCGGCATGGTGACTCCCTTCATTTCGGCGCTGTGCCAGCGCCCACGGCTTCCCATCCATGGGTTGCCTTGCTTTCGACTGGCCCCGCGAACAGCCGCGCGACCAGTTCCTGCACGATGCCCGCGCCCGCGCCGGCGTGGATGGCGGCGAACACCGGCGGCAGCCAGGCCAGCAGCGTCGCGTCGCGTTGTCGCCAGGCCAGGGAGGCGCTCACCGCGCTCACCACCAAGGCGTAGAATCCGAGAGCACCGCCATACACGAGCGCCAGCCAGGTCGAGAACCAGGCCAGCAGCGGTCCCACGACCAGCCCCAGCACCCACAAGCCAGGAGCCAGGCAGAGCGGTGAAAAGGTTTCGGGGTGCTTGCACAGCAGCCGTACGCGGCCACGGCCGTAGCGCACCATCTGGCGGAATAAACCCGCCAGCGAGCCGCGCGGATGGTAGCGCACGGCCACGTCCGGCGTGAAGAAACAATCCAGCCCCGCGCGGTCCACGCGATGGTTGAACTCCACATCCTCGCAGGCGTCGAAGGACTCGTCGAACAGGCCGACCATCTCGAACACCGAGCGATGGTAGGCCACCGCCACGCTCTGCGGCCGGACCCAGGCTTCCCGATCCGAGTAGATGTGCGACTCCGGGTGATGTCCCAGCCAGGACGAACGGGCGACGGCGACGGCCCGTTGCAGTCGCGAGGCCCCGGTCACGTCGAGCGGCTGCGGGCGGCCAATGCACGCTGCCCCGCTGCGGCGGAACGCGGCCATCAAGCGAGTCAAATAGTCCGGCCCGGACAGCTCGCAATGGCCATCGACCACCACGAGGACGTCGCCGCGCGCCGCGGTCACGGCCCGGTTGCGGCCGGCGCTCGACCAGCGCCGGGGATTGGCCAGCAGGCGCAGGTTCCCGTGCTGGGGCTGCATGTCGCGCACGATGCGGACCGTGTCGTCGGTGGATTCACCGTCGGCCACCAGCACTTCAAAGCGCTCCGGGTCGTAGTCCTGGTGCAGCAGCGCTTCCAGCGTGCGACGGATGAACCGCCCCTCGTTGCGCACCGGCACCACGATGGAGACGAAGGGCGGTTCGTCATTCTCCCCAGGCTGCGGTCCCCAGCCCGTACTTTGTTCCGGCGACCTGGCGGTCATCTTGGCCCTCTCTCTGTCGCGTCAGGCCGATCCGCGGCGGCGGTGCGAGGAGTAGCGAGTCCGTCCGTGCCGAGGATCGTGGAAGTGCGAGCGATGGCAGCCTTCGGGGCGTCCGGGTCCAGGCAGCGGGCCGCCGCATCGCTGTTCAGGGTATCGCGGAGCGTCCCAGGTCGGGCCGACCGGGACGCTCCGATGCAGTCGTTGCTGGTTCAGGCAGCCACGCGAGCGCGCGCCCGAACCGTTTCCGGCAGGGTCGTTTCGGGGCTGCTGTCGGCGAAATTGGCGCTCGGCACCGCACAGAGCTTGCCGCCGATGCGGAACGGCACGCCGAGAATGTAGAACCCCGTGCAGAGCAGGATGCGCAAGTCGAGCCACGGGCTCACGTTTTCGACGTACCACAGGTCCAGCGACAGCTTGCGGCGGACGCTTTCGATGTCGGTGTCGGCAGGCAGCTGGACCTGCGCCAGGCCCGTGACACCGGGCTTCACCAGCAAGCGGTCGCGGTAGCCGGGCAACTGTCGTTCGAGGTTCGGCAAGAACTCTGGCCGTTCCGGACGCGGGCCGATGATGCTCATGTCACCGCGCAGCACGTTCAGCAACTGCGGCAACTCGTCGAGATGCGTGACGCGCAGCACCTGGCCAAGCAGCGTGACCCGCGGGTCGCCCGGAATCGCCCAGCGCGGGCCCGTGAGCGATTCGCAGTTCTCGACCATGGTCCGCAGCTTGACGATGGTGAAGTGCTGGCCGTACTGGCCGACGCGCGTCTGCGTGTAGAACGCCGGTCCGCGCGAGGTCAACTTCACCAGCACGGCTGCCAGCAGGATGATCGGCGAGGCGAACGCCAGCAGCACCAGGGCCAGCACGCTATCGACGGCCGACTTGAGCGACAAATACCACGCGTTCCTGACGAATCCCATTGGCCTGGCAGACAAGGGTCGTTCCACCTCTTTGCGGGGTCTGGATTTCGGCGGCATTCGTTCGGTCGCCATGTCGAGATCGTCGTTCACCAGCGGACACAGCTTGATTTCAACAGCCACTCGGCAAGTCCTCCGTGTTGGTGTGGGCTCGGTTCTTCCGTGACAGCGCGCGCCGCACCGCTGCCCGTGGACAGACGGCGCTCGCGGCGTCAGGTCACGAGGGAGTGAACAGGGCGCGGCGCAGCTCGGGCAAGAGCTGCTGCATCAGCTGCACGCAGGGATCCTGGTCGAGTGGTTCGTCGGCGGAGGCGGATTCCCGAATCATGTAGAGCTTGAACAGGGCACGATAGCGGGCGAAGGTCAGGCGCGGATCGTCAGCGGCTTCCCAGGCGCCCTCGGCGCTCCAGCCCCAGTAGATCCGCAGGTCCGCGCCGGAGGCGTTTTTCTTGTGAAAGCGCGCCGTCCAGAAGCTGTTGGCCGGCTCGGCGGCACCCAGCTTGGGCGTGAAGCGGGTCGGCTTGCCCACTTCGTAACCAACGGCTTCATAGCAGACGTTCGGCGTATGGATCGACACCGGGCCGGGGCGGTCGCAGGCGATGAAGACCGTGACTTTCTTGCCGGTCGGCCGGTGCGTGTAGCGATGGTACAGATGCCCCGCCGCGCTCTTGAATTGCTTGCCTTCGGGGGCCAGCGACTCACCTTCCCAGTCGCCCAGGTGCAGCGAAACCTCACTGAGCCTTGCCACCGACGCGGCGGGTTCGTTCGATAGGTGCCAGCGATCAGTCCAGATGCCGTGGACGGCGCCGCAGAGCAGCGCCGCCGTCATGGCGGCGAAAGTGGGTAACATGCGGTGCATCGGATCCATCCTGCGCTAGAGAGTGAAGCTGGCGTTCCATCACCGGCCGTCAATCACTCGCCTTCAATCCTACCGTGACCGTCAAGCACGGTTTCATTTTCTACTCATTTTTCGCTTCCTGGCGGAAGAGCGCTTTTTACGCGGCAGCGACCGTCGTGTAGCCGCCGGTGAAGACCTCTTCCTGCTGCATCCCGTGGACCACCGTGCCCAGAATGCGGATGCCGAGGGTGCCCAGCCGCTGACAAGCGGCGTAGACGCGCGGCGCCTGGCTGACGTCCCGCAGCAGCGAGAGCAGCACGGCGTCGGTGTACTGGCCGATGAGCAGCGAATCCGTGGCCGCCAGCACCGGATGCGAATCGACGATGATGAAGTCGTAGTCGCTCTTGAGCTTGTCGAAGACCTCGTCGAGACCGTCGCGCGCCAGGGCAGCCATGACCTCGCGGTCCCACTGACCGGCGGGCAGCAGCCAGAGGCCATCCACGGCGGTCGAGCGAATCGCCTCGGCCATGTGGACCTCGCCCAGCAGCACCTCGCTGAAGCCCGGCTGGGCCGCCTGCTCGAAGAGTTGATGCGCCGTCGGGCTGCGCAGGTCGCAGTCGATCAGCAGCGTCTTGCGACCGGCGCGGGCCAGGCTGCCCGCGAGATGGCTGGCGAGGGTCGTCTTGCCCTCGCCGCCGACGGCGCTCGTCACCATGACGACGCGCGTCGCCTCGACGCTGGCGTCCTTCAGCAGCAGGGTGCGAATGCTGTCGATCGACTCCAGCAGGCAATGTTCGGCCATGCCCTGCTCGGCTTCAGCGTTCGCGGTCAGCAGGCGGCGCTGGGCCGGCGGAGCCAGCACCGGCAGCGAGCCGACCACGCGCATCCCCAGTCCATCAATGACTTCGTCCGTGGTCTGGATGCGACGGCCGCGGAACTCGAAGTAGGCCACCAGCAGGCAGACGGCGACGAACACGCCCACCGGGCCGACGACCAGCGCGACCATCAGCCGCTTGGTGTCCTTCTTGCTCACGCCCGCTTCCTGGAAAGGCTGCACGCGCGGCGGCGCGTCCAATTCGATGCGCAGGACGTGCTGTTCATCCATGACGCGGGCCAGTGCCTTATCTTCCTGGGCGATCTCTGACCGCAGCATTTCCATTTCCGTCGAGGAGGACTGGACCGTGCGGGTGGTCTCCTTGGTGTTTTCCATTTCGAGAGACAGGGCGTCGCGCTGGCTGACCAGGGCGTCGTGGTCGCGCTGGAGGTTGGCCAGCGCGGCTTCCCATTCCAGACGGCCGCGCGTCCGCAGCACCTTGACTACATCGTCGCGCTTCTTGGCGACCAGGGCGGACAGTTCCTTCTTCTTCGCGTTCAGCCGTTGCTGGGCACGGATCAAGCTGGTCTCGTAAGGATCGATCGCGCTGTCCTTGTACTCGGTCACGGCGCGGTCGATGTCGTTGATCTGCTGGAGCAGTTGCTTGACGCTCGGATCACCTTCCAGGGCCGCCATGATCTCCGCTTCCGTGACGGGCTGGCGGTCCAGTTCCGCCTCGCGGGCCTTGTGCGTCTTCAGCCGGCTGTCGGCACGCAGCAGGTCAAAACGCACCGTGTTGAACTGGCGGCGCAGGTCGCCGAGCGACGCTTCGAGCAGCGATTGCCGATCCGATAGCGCCTTGGTATCGATCGTGCCCAGCTGGTCCGCCAGCTTGCGAAAGGTGTCCTTTTTCTGGCGGGCCTTGCTGTCCAGCTGAATACGCAGCTTGTCGAGCTTGGCCAGGCGTTCGCTTTTGCGCTTCAGGTCCGCCTGGATGACCTCATCGAGGTAAGCCTTCGTGACGGCATTAATGACCGTGATCAGCGGGCCGGGATCGTCACCCATCATGCGCACCGTGATGAATTCGGAGTTCTCGCCGGTTTCGACGGCAAGTTCCTCCTCCAGCACGAGCAAGGGATCGGGCTGGTCAACCAGGAACGGTAGGTTGCGTACCTCGTCCTTCTTCAGCGCGGCGTTGAGGACGAAGCGACTCTTGACGGTGGCGGCCTGCGTGCGCAAGTAGGTCGCGAACTCGCGGGCCGACGATTCGCGATCCGGTTCCATGATGTACGAG
>JAEUIF010000166.1 GCA_016795185.1 Planctomycetia bacterium
GGTCCCCACCAATCAGGTTTCCCTGCAAGCGTTCGAGCGCGAGGCCCGGCTGATGGCCGCGCTGCATCATCCCAACGTCGTCACCATGCACGATTGCGGGCGGCTCGACGACCGCTATTACCTGGTGATGGAATACGTCTCCGGGCCGCCGCTGCGCTCGTTGATGAAAGCGGGACAGCCCTGGCCCGTCGCCCGCGCCGGCCCGATGCTCGACCAGATCGCCGGGGCGCTGGGCTATATCCACGAGCAGGGCATCCTGCACCTCGACCTGAAGCCGGAGAACGTGCTCTGCACGCCCGGCGGCGGCGTCAAGATCACGGATTTCGGCGTCTCGCTGCGGCGCGTCGATGCCTGGACGCTGTCCGACCTCGGACTGGTTCAGGGAACGATCGACTACTGCTCGCCGGAACAACGCTACGGCCTGCCCATCGATCAGCGCAGCGATCTGTTCTCGCTGGCGGTGATGGCCTACGAACTACTCACCGGCATGGTGCCCGGCCGGGTGTTCGTGTCCACGCGCGAGCGCAATCCGTCGCTACCGGCGGCGCTGGACGAGGTGCTGCGCCGGGGTCTGGCACGCGACCCGGACGAGCGTTTCGGCCAGGTCGGCGACTTTCGCCGGGAGTTGGCCGCGGCGCTGTGGAAGCCCGGCACCGGCGGCCCGCTGGCGTCGATCTTGCTGCTCCTGGGTCTGGGGCTGGCGGACGGGCTGACCGCCGCGCCCCAACCGTTCTCGCCCGCCTCTACTGCGGTTCCCCTCGCCCAACTTGCCCCCGCGGGAGAAGCTCCATGAATCGCCAGGACCACGCCGAACTCAGTCAAGCGCTCTTCGAGGAGGCCGGCGACGCCCTCATCCTTTTCGATCCGGACTCCGAGCAGATCACCGATGCCAATCCGATGGCGCAGCGGCTGAGCGGTTACACGCGCGCCGAGTTGCTGCGCTTGCAGGCTTCGTACCTGTTTCGGGCCGAGGCCCAGGGCGGGCTGAACCGGCTGCGCAACGCCTACCGCAAGACGGGCGTCTTCCACTCGCAGGAAGGCTTTGTGCTGCGCACCAAGCGCGATGGCGGCTGGATTCCTGTCAACCTGACCATTACCCGGCTGCACCTGGTGCCGCGTACGCTGGCCCTGCTCACGATTCGCGATGTGCGCGAGCAGCGCGAAGCCCACAACCAGCTGAAGAAGGTCGAGGGCGAGCTACGCCGCGTGCTGGCGGCGATCTCCGACTGCTTGTGGAGCGCCGAGATCGACGGCCGGGGCCAGTGGACCTACAGCTATTTCTCGCCGGTGGTGGAAAAGATCACGGGCCAACCCGCGAACTACTTTCTCGGCGGCTATCACCGCTGGTGGAGCACCATCCATCCGGAAGACCGGCCGCGCTGGGAGAAGGCCCTGCTGCGGCTGCGCAGCGGACAATCGTCGCAGGAGGAGTACCGCATCGTCTGGCCCGACGGCACCATGCGCTGGATTCGCGACAGTGTGATGGTCAGTCGCAGCGCCGATGGCGCGGTC
>JAEUIF010000171.1 GCA_016795185.1 Planctomycetia bacterium
GGCCACCATGAAGGCGGAATAAAAGCCGACGCCGAACTGGCCGATCAGGTCGGGCCGGTCCTTGGCCTCGGCCTGCTTCAGACTTTCGAGAAAGGCGCGCGTCCCCGACTTGGCGATGGTGCCCAGGTTCTCGACGATGATGTCGCGCGACATGCCGATGCCGTTATCGGCGATGGTCAGCGTGTTAGCCGTCGTGTCCGCGATCAGCTTGATCTTCCAGTCTTCGCCCAGGCCCTTCAATTCGGCTTTCGTCAGCGACTCGAAGCGCAGCGTGTCAATGGCGTCGCTGGCGTTGCTGACAAGTTCGCGCAGGAAGATGTCCTTGTGCGAATACAGCGAGTGAATGATGATGTCGAGGACTTGCTTCAGCTCGGTTTTGAACGTCAGGGTTTCAGCGCTCATGAATCACTCCACCAGAACCGTAAGACTACGATTCACTATACGAAAACAGCGATGCCGGCTCCGGTCGGAACGGCGGGACCGGAGCGGCATCGCGTGCGGATCGGGACGGTCGGCCGTCCCCTTCCCCTGCATCAATCACGTCTTCACCGGAATCCGCTTACCTTGGGCCGCCTCGGTCTTCGGCAGCCGGACCTCGAGCACGCCGTTGCGATAGCGGGCCTCGATGCCGTCGTCGCCGACGCCCGCCGGCAAACTGAACGACCGCTGAAAGCTGCGCTGCGCAGACCAGCCCCGGCCGTTGCCCTCCTTGCCGTTCTCCTGCTTGCGCTCGGCGCGGATGGTCAGACAGTGGTTGCCGACCTGGATGTCGAAGTCGTCCGGCTCGAAGCCGGGGGCATCGGTGCGAACGACGAATTCTTTTTCCGTGTCCTCGCAATCCAGACCCCAGCTGCCCAGGGCTGGCGTCATGAAGTTGCCGAAGAAGCGGTCGAACACGGCGTCCATTTCGTCGCGCATCTGACGCAGCGGGTGGTCGTAATGAGGCGTCAGCGCCCCTTCCGCCTTGTTTTCCCGGCTGCGCCACGGCAGTAAGTTAAACATGTTGAGCCTCCTCTTCACTCGCAAATCTAAATCTCGGCGAGCGGCGGGCGTGAGCCCGCTGTTGAAACAGCCAGCAACGGACTCTACCAACAGCTCGCCGATGTGCGCTATACAACCGTTTTCAGTTGCCTAGACGGCCTTGATGGCGATCTGCCGCGGCTTGACCTTCTCGGCCTTGGGCAGATGCACCGTGAGCACACCGTTCTTGAGTTCCGCGCCGATCTTCTCGGCGTCGATCTCTTCGCTGACGCTGAAGACGCGATGGAAGTCGCCCACGCCGTACTCGGTCAGGACCGATTTGCCCTGCGCGCCGCGCGGCTGGCAGCGGCCGTGCAGGTAGAGTTCGCCCTTCTCGAAGCGCAGGTTCAAGTCTTCCGGTTTCACGCCGGGCAGATCGGCGAACAGCAGCAACTCGTCCGCCTGTTCGACGATGTCCACCCGCGGGGTGAACGTCGTGGTGCGCGTCGTCTCGGTCGGCCGGTTGGCCACCGCGTTGCCATTCTGCTTGGTCGTTTCGCTATTCATGGTCAAGTTCTCCTTCTGTTTCGTGGAATTCCGGTCAGTATGCAGGGCCGTTACTCCGACTTGACAGTGATGCGCCGCGGCTTGGCCGCCTCGCTCTTGGCCAGCGTGACCAGCAGGACACCGTGCTCCAGCCTGGCCTCGACCTGGTCGGGGTTGACCAGCGCGGGCAGTTGCACGGTGCGGCTGAACCGGCCGTGGCCCCGTTCCTGGCGGTGCCAGACGCCCTGGCTCTCCATCGGCCGTCGTTCGCCGGCGAGGGTCAGCTGGTCGCCCTGGCTGACAGTGATCTGGAGCGCGTCCTGGCCGATGCCGGGCAGTTCGGCCTCGGCATAGACGTTGTGCTCGTCTTCCCAGACATTCAGGGCTGGAAAGGCCGGCGCGGGAGTGGGCCAGCCGGTTCGTCCGAACTGGTCGAAGAACTGGCCCATCTCGTGCTGCAAGCGGTTGAACTCGTTGCCCACCAACGGCTGCCAACGGGTCAGAAACATGCGCGTACCTCCTTCGGAAACACCGGAAAGGTCCGTGTTCGTGATGATGGTTTCGTTCGTAGTGTTGTGTGGAGCGGCGGGGAGTTGGTTCCGTGCGATCGACTCCCAGTCGCCCGTTTTGCAGACGCTTGTTCGTCGCCAAACATAGATAGCAAGCATCGTGCCGAATGCCACGCGGAGAAATTCGACGATCGAAGCATCGTCGAAAGTGCTTGATTTCCGGGGATTTCCGCAAGACAAACGCGAATCACGATTTTTCGCGAGAGCCGCACGAGGTCGCGAAAGATGCCAACTTGACGCCCGCGCTCGGTGCCTGCCATTTCGGTGGACTGCCGTTTTGACTCTTTCTGGATTCCGGGCGAGCGGCGGGCGTGA
>JAEUIF010000197.1 GCA_016795185.1 Planctomycetia bacterium
GCAACCGGCGCGGCTGGTCTGCTGCTGGGCTACCTGGGAATTCTCTCGGCCCGTCTGCTCTGGCCAGCGACGGGAGAGACCGCCGTCGAGCGCAGCCTGCTCGGTCAGGCGGTCTGGTTAACGGCCCTGATTCTTTTCGGCGCAGCGCTGCTTGCTTTGTCCACCAGCCTGGCGGCGCTCGGGGGCTGGGTCTGGAGGGCCAGCCGGGCCTGGCGGGTGCTGTTAGTCGGCGGGGGTGCGTTGGTCGTCGCCGCCGGGGCGGTGTCACTGGGCGATGGCTTCGCGTACTTTGGCCTGGCGGTGTACGCCATGCTGGCAGCCGGCGTGACGGGCATCACCTGGCTGGCCCGCGCTACCTATCACTCGGAGCAGGTGGGCAGCGAATCGTCCTCGTCCGTGCGCACCGAACCGTTTCTGCATCGATTGCTGGGCCGGGTGGGCGGTAGCCCGACGAAAACACGCCAGACCGCTCCGACCAACACAGCGCCGGTCCCCACGGGCCTCGACGATATCGAAAAAGGCAAGGTCATCCAGCGCTGGGATACCGGCGAGGTCTGGCGCGGCCGACAGAAGACGCTCGAACGGCCCGTCCTGGTCTGGCTCGATCGTACGCCGACTCCGCCTGATGCGCCGCTGCCCGGCGTTTACGTTCGCCATCCCGGCGTGCTGGTTTTGCATGCGGTTGGGCGTTGCCCGGAGGGACGATATCTCGTCACCGAGTTTTCGACCGGCACGCCGCTGGCGGAGTATCAGCAACGCCAGGTACTGTCCGCTCACGATGCCGTGCAGTTGGCCATCGGTCTGGCGCAGGCGATGCAAGCCGTCCACGATCAGGAAGCCTGCATGCATGGCTTGCGGCCCGAACTGATCCTGCTGCGTGGCGGCCTGGACCCGGTGCTGTGCCCCTGGTGTTTGCCAAGCCAGGCCGCCGCGGACCGCGTGCGCGACTGTCAATCGCTGGCCAGGATGCTGCGCGACTGGCTCCCGGAAGCGCGGCATCAGCCATTCGCGGTGGTTCATGCCGTGGTGGAGGCGGCTGCCTCCGGGCGCTATATGCGGCCCGCGGATTTTGCTGGCGACCTGACGCTAGCCCGGCAAGACGCCACCTGTCGGGGGCGAAGCCGTCGCGTGTCCTGGTGTATCTTCTTGCTCCTGGTGCTGCCCTGGCTGGCGTTGCTGCTCGGGCGGCTGGCGACCGGCGCGAACCTGTCGGCGTACTTGATCTCGGCGCTGATTCCCGCAGCGATCCTGCTCGGCTACCAGCACGCCCGCACACTGGTGCTGCTTCGTCGCTTCCGCTATGTTGCTCCGCTGCCACCGAGCGGTCCGGCAGCACGCTGGCTACCAGTGCAACTGGCCGTGCTGGCGCTGCCTCCAGCGCTGGTGCTGCATCAGGGCAGCACGGGCCTGCTGGCCTCCGCGTTGCTGCTGGGGTACTGGATCCTGGGCGCAGGTCTGGGCGGCCTGGCGACCCTGGGCGGCTGGCTGCTTCGCACGCTTCGACCGCGCGGGGATGCTCCGTCCGCGACGGACGATGGCGACTGAACGGGCCAGCCTCGTCTGCGCGGTTCGTGCCGGTTGCAACAGTTGCGCCGCGCGTACCGTTTGTTCCACTTGCTGGAGTTCGGTTTTGAATCGGTGAAACCCAGGAGAAGTCTACCGACCTACCGCTCCAGGGCTGGACGCATTAGGGTATACTGATGATCGACACCACCCATGCGCCTGGCCCCTTTGAGCCGCCGCCGTTGAACGCCCCCATTCCCACGCAGCGCGACCTGTTCGACGCGGATGTTCCCTCCGCGCCGCACACTGGGCCGTTCGCCGAACTGGTCTTCGACCTGCCGCTCGACCACGCCTACAGCTATGCCGTGCCCGAAAAGCTCCGCGACCGCATCGCCGTTGGCAAGCGGGTGCTGGCCCCGTTCGGCAAAGGTGATCGGCCCGCCATCGGCTATTGCGTGGGCGTCAGCGATTCCGGGCCGGAGCGTTCGGTCAAGGAAGTCTTGCGCGTCCTCGACGAAGAGCCCTTGTTGACGGCCAACCTGCTGCGGCTCACGCGCTGGATCGCCGACTATTATCTGTGCGGCTGGGGCCAGGTGCTGACGGCCGTCGTGCCCGCCGGGGCGCGACGCCAGGCCGGCACCCGCGCGGTGTCCTTCGTGGAAGCGGTGCCCGAAAGCGAGTTGCCAGCAGAGTTGCAAGGCGATGGGCTGAAGCTGTCAACGAAGCAAGCGGGTGCGCTGGCTGAGTTGCGCCAAGCGATCAAGCCCATCGAACCGACGCGCTTGGCCCAGCTGGCGAAATGCGGCCCCGGACCCATCGAGGCGCTGATTGCCAAGGGCGTGGCCCGTCGCGTCATGCGCCGGATCGACCGCTTCACGGACTGGACCGAGGAGCCCGTCGGCCCGGAACCGACGGTACAGCTCAGCCCCGACCAGTTGCGCGTCTGGACGCCGCTCGAAGCGGCGCTGCGTCAGGGCGGCTATCGTGCGTTCCTGCTCCACGGCGTGACCGCCAGCGGCAAGACGGAAGTTTATCTCCGGGCCATCGAGGAAACGGTGCGCCAGGGCAAAGAAGCGCTGGTGCTGGTCCCGGAAATCAGCCTGACGCCGCAAACCATCCAGCGCTTTCGCGGCCGGTTCGGCGAAGTGGCCGTGCTGCATAGCCACCTGGGCGACGCCGAGCGCGGCGGTCACTGGCGGCGAGTGGCGGGCGGGCAGGCGCAGGTGATCGTCGGCGCGCGCAGCGCCGTGTTCGCGCCGACACGCAAACTCGGCCTGATCGTCATCGACGAGGAGCACGAAGGCAGCTTCAAGCAGGAAGCGACGCCGCGCTACCACGCGCGCGACGTGGCGGTGATGCGCGCCCGGCTGGAGAACATCCCGATCATCCTCGGCTCGGCCACGCCGTCGCTCGAAAGCTGGCACAACGCCCAGAAGGGTCAGTACACGCTGCTCAGCATGCCGGCGCGTGTGCTGGACCGCCCGCTGCCGGCCGTCGGTCTGATCGACCTGCGTACCGAACGCAGCTTTGCGAGCGCGCCGACGGGCAGTTCCACCGGTCAGGGCAACGCGCTCAGCCCGACCCTGGAACGCTCGATGCGCGACGCCCTCCGCGATGGCGGCCAGGTCATGCTGTTGCTCAATCGCCGTGGCTTCTCGACGCACGTGCATTGCCCGCTGTGTGGCCACGTCGAAACCTGCCGCTTCTGCGACCTGGCCCTGACGCATCATCGGCAACGCAACATCATGTTGTGCCACTACTGCGGCTTCGAGCAGGAACCACCGGACTTCTGTCCGAAGTGCAGCCAGCCTGCCGTCCGCTTCATGGGCCTGGGCACCGAGAAGCTGGAGATCGAGATCGAACAGAAGTTCCCCGGCTACGTCGTTCGCCGCATGGACAGCGACACCATGAAGCGGCCTGGCAGCCATGCCCAGGTGCTTTCGGCCTTCCGTCATGGGCTGATCCACATCCTGATGGGCACGCAGATGATCGCCAAGGGGCTGGACTTCCCCAACGTCACGCTGGTGGGCGTGGTCAACGCCGACATTGGCTTGCACGTGCCGGATTTCCGTTCCGCCGAGCGGACGTTCCAGTTGCTCGCCCAGGTGGCGGGCCGCACCGGGCGCGGCGAACGCGGCGGTAAGGTGCTGGTGCAGACTTACAACCCGGAACACCCCGCCATTGCCCTGGCGGCCACGCACGATTATTTGGGCTTCGTCGAAACCGAGTTGCCCCAGCGCCAGGCCCACGGCTATCCGCCCTACCAGCGCATGGCCCGGTTGATCGTGCGCAGCAAGGAAGCCCAGGCCGCCGGCGCGTTCGCCGAACGGTTGGCCCAGGAATTCCAACGAGCGCTACAGAAACTGGGTCCGACGCCCACGCCGGTGCGCGTGCTCGGTCCGGCGGAAGCTCCGGTTTTTCGCTTGAAGGGCTACTATCGCTTTCACTTCCAGTTACAGTCGGCCAGCTCCAGCCTGTTGCATCAGGTGCTGCGCGAAGTGCTGCCCCACGCCCGCGTGCCGCACGACGTGGAGTTCACCCTCGATATCGATCCGCACAACATGCTCTGAATCATGCTTGCGGTTTAGCACGCCGTCGCTTGCGGCTTGGCAATCCCCTTCCCGAACTCCCGGCCCGCATCTACATTAAGCCGGGTTCCGCTATCACCGGGAGAGATGCAACATGGCCAGTCATCCGGGCATTGCCGCTGCCGATTTCGAGTTGCTGAAGAAGTACGACACGCCGACGATTTGCAACGTTGTCGAACTGTTCGACTATCGGCCGCGCACGGCGGGCTACCTGGATTCGCGCATCCAGTGTTGCTTTCCCAAGTTCCCGGTGATGCTGGGCTACGCCGCGACGGCGACCTTCCGCTCGGCAGCCCCGCCGCGTTCGGGCAACGTATATGCTGGCCTCGCGGATCAAGTGGCGTCGTTCGGCGACCTGCCGGGACCGGCGGTGGTCGTCTTCCAGGACCTCGATAGTCCGTCGGCGTCGGCCACCTTCGGCGAGGTGATGTGCTCGACCTACAAGGCATTCGGCGCGGCCGGCCTGATTACTAGCGGTACGGGTCGCGACCTCGACCAGGTGGAAGCCATCGGCTTCCCGTGCTTCACCAATGGGACGTGCTGCGCGCACGGTTATTGCCACATCGTGCAGATCGACATTCCGGTGCATGTCGGCGGTGTGATCGTCCACCCGGCCGACCTGTTACACGGCGACCGCAACGGTGTGACCACGATCCCGATCGAAATCGCCTCCGAGACGGCCCACGCCTGCGCCGAGTTCGTGGCGGCCGAGACGGTCATTCTGGATTATCTGAAGAGCGGCAAGCTCGACCCGAAGGGGCTGTCGGCGGCGCGCAAGCAGTCGCAGGAACAGATCGCGGCGCTGGCGAAACGGTTGAAGCGCAAGTAGTCCGCACTCGATCCGGCCAACTGTGCTAAACCTGTCGGCTGGCAAAGCCGATACGATACTCAGCCCGCGTTGACAGGTCCGACAGGGATCGCTACGATCCCAGAAAGCCCAACCTGGGCCCCTTAGCCAAGTGGTAAGGCAGTGGATTGCAAATCCGCCATCCCCGGTTCGAATCCGGGAGGGGCCTCTTTCTGACTACTCGGGACCTTGAGCGCTAAGCCGGGCTGGTTAGCGCTCAACTCCTTCTCTTCCATCAACTTCTGGCTTCTCTGTAAGTCATCCTCCGAATCGTCGTGGACGACAGCAAATGACGTACCGCGACCCTCTGGGCTACCAGGGGTGCTGCACCGGCGCTGCAAGCTGTTGCTGGGTGCCGTGGAGTCATCGGTCCCGGTGGCCTTCAAGTCCACCACCGGCGGCTTGACAGAGGGGATGGGCGGCAGCTTGTCCAAAGCCGCGGTCTGATCGTGCAGGCCCAGGTGGGTGTAGCAGTCCATCGTCAGGGTGATGGTGGAGTGGCGGGCAAGGAGCTGGGCGACCTTGGGGTGAACGCCGGCGCTGGCAAGGTTGCTGATGAACTGGTGCCGCAAAGCGTGGAAGTCGAATACCCTGCCTGCGTCATCGGTGTAACTGAGGTAGGTAGACTCCATTCGCCGCTTGCGTTCCGCTTCGTCCTTGCCGGCCTCCTTGATCCACGCGGCCTTGGCGGCATCAAGATCGAACCGCAGCATTTCGGCAGCCGTGTTCCACCAACTGCCCGGCCAGAGAAGTTCCTTGGCTGCCTTGTCGGCCAACCAACTTTGGATCAAGTCGGCCAGGTCGGGACGGATCGGTTGGGTGTCCTTGCGACGGTGCTTGCTGTACGAGGCTTCCACCGTCACGGTCGGTGGTTTGCTGTCCAGATCAAAAGACTCAGGCGTCAAGCTGGCCATCTCACTTGCGCGGAAGCCGACGTTGGCCGTGATGATGTACAGCATCGCCCGATCCGGCCCGCTGTGTCTGTGGTTGGCCTTGCCCTTGTGGGCGGCTGTGATAAAGGCCGCAAACTCCTCTGGGTCAAGGCAGCGCCGCTCACGACGATCATCCACGTTGGCGTTCATGGGCGACAGATGCGCCAGCGGGTTTGCAGGAGCGCGCTGGTCCTTCACCAGCCAGTTGCAGAACGCCTTCATGTCCCGCAGGTAGTAGTTTGAGGTCTTGATCCCAATGCGGCCAGCTTGGCGTTCGTCAGCTAGCCAGGCAACCACGGACGAAGGCGCGAGGTCAGCTAACCGCTCGATCTTGCAGCCGTTGAGAATCGCCTCAACGTGGGTGCGGGTGATGGTGGCATGCTTCTCGGTGTTGCCCTTGCCGAGCAGGTACTTCTCGAAGTCGTCAAGGTGCTCGACGAGAGGCTGCTGGGCTTGTTGAAGCATCCGCTCCTTGGCAGGGTCCAGGGTACCGTGCCTCCGCTCAGCTACCTCGTTTTCCAGCTTGGCGGCGATGCGTTTGGTAGCCTCGTAATCGGTGCAGCCCTTGACCATGCGGCGCTTGCCGTCGAAATCCGTGTAGCAGATCCAGTATGGCGCGTACCGGTTCTTCTTGTCAGGTCCGCGCTTGAAGATGCTTGCCATCAGGCTCCTCCTTCTCCGAGTTCATGGTGCGACACAGCAGTTGGATCACTCTATCGTGCCTTCATGGTTTGTTTCCAGGATGGTTACGTTGGCAGCCCGCTTTGGCGAACGCACAACGGATACCAGGCCAGCCGCTTCAAGCTGTCGGAGTCCGCGGCGCCCAGAAGTCTTTGTGACGCCGAGTGAAGCCAGGGCGTTCAGCGGCATTTTGACGGTTCGCGTCTTCTTCATCCCCGCCCGCTGCCACAAAAACAGAGCGACTTGCAACGCCTGGCCGGGAAGACGGGAGGCAGTTTCCAACCAGGGCCACGGTATCGGCCCGCGAAGAAACAGTTCACCCTTACGATGCCGCGGCGGGCGCATCTTTTCAGCTGTCAACGGTACGGCGACATGAACCGCCGGAAGACGGAGAGCATTCGGATCAAAATTGAATGACATCATCACCTCAACTCGCTGGCCAGGCGGCCCGTTGTTCGGCCGCTGCCAGCAGTTCACTCACGACGGACCACATTTTTTCGCCACGACCGTCCATGTAGCGATCCGGGCAACGGACGATCTTGGCTTCGGTGCGCAGCGGGAAGCCGTTCAGGACCAGTTCGGACGCTTCCTGCATCGCTTGCTGTACGCTAGCGACTACGGTCTCGATCTGGTCGGCCGGGCCCTCGATCAGCAACGCATCGTGAACCGGCGCGCAGACCGAATAACCACGTTCCGTGACCAGACAACAAGCCAGCCGCAACATCTCAGCACCGTTTGCCTGCATCGGGAAATTACGAAGCGACCGAGGATTGACACCAGCGCAGACATGGACGGTCCACCCGAACGCTGTGTGCAACTTCCCGGTCAAAATGGCATGATCGACCGCGGAATCAGACCAGCGCCAGAACGTCGGATACGTCTGGTGGTGAAGTCGCAGCAGATTCCTGGCGTCCGCACGGCTGATGTTGAGCCGCTGGGCCAGGGAGACCTCCCACATGGAATACTGGACACCAAGCGCGCAGGTCTTGAATCGCTCTCGAATCTCGCCGTGGGTCTTCTTCGTAGCGTTTGATGGTGCTGCACCGGCCTGAACAGCGAAGGCCAAGTAGGGATCGCCCGTTTGGTACGCAGCCATCATGTTCTTGTCGCCCGACAGAGCAGCCGCAATCCCGAACTCCTGTTGCTCGTAGTCAACGTAGGCGACGGCGTTCCCTGGCTCAGGCCGGATCAAGGACCGCAGCCACACGGCAGGACCGAAGATGTAGCGGGTATTGCTCGGCTGGTTGCGTCCGGTCTTCGAGGCGAACGGCGACAGCATGCACCGGTTCCGCCCGTCATTGCCGACCGCCAGTTCTTCGAGCCGCATCTGTGACAGGGCATGACGCAGCTCGCGGATCGGAGCCACCTCGGGGTACATTTTTGCCATGTCACGGAAGGTGTCGTCGTCGAGCGCGAGGCCGCCACTTTCCAGCCGCGGCCACGGAATGTTGCGCTCGATCAGCCATGCCGCCCACCGATCAGCACGGAAACCCTGGCCCTCATAGATTCCGCGGCCCTCATCGATCCGTTGAATCAGCTTTTCCTTCAAGCTGCTCCAGCCGGCTCGCAGCCGCTTGAGGAAATCGAGGTCGATGGGCACGCCGGTCCACTCCATCTTCGCCACGGCCGCCATATATCGACCACGAAGCAGCGCCCGTGGCAGGTCCAGCTTCCCGGCCATCGCCGGCAACAGCTTGACGAGGGCATCGACATCGCTTTCGCAGTAATCGAGCAGCGCGGCTCGCTCGTATTCGGTCCAGGGGCCGCCGCGCATCGCCAGATCACGCATCGACTCCTTCTCGTCGGCGTTGATTCCGTTCAGGCCGTGATAGGTCAGCGCACCCAGGAGATTCCGGCCGCAGGGCACCGACAGGCCGGCCGTCAGGCACTTGAATTCCGCGCACAGGTCAAGGACGCGGTTTGGCATTGGCCAACCCAGCGCCAGGTGACAGCCCAGCTCGGCGGATGCGTGGTAGGCGACGAACAACGCGCGATCATCTACTGGATACGGTGGTTGTTGAAGCTGGAGCAACTCCGGCTGCCAAAGCCGAATTGTCCGACCAGATTGGAACTCGCGGGCAACCATGCAAATGGGCTCAGGGCGCTCACCCGTGAGCGCCCTGAACTCGAAATCGACTGCCCAGACCTCCTGATAGGGCAGAGTGTTCATCATGCTTCACCCCTCAGCCGCTTCAGAATGGGGTGATCGAAGCTGTCGATGTGACGGTCCTTGAAGGCAGTCTTCAAAAGTTCGGTCATCGATTGGGTCGGCCATTCCGGCTCGTCCCAGGTCGCGGTGGAGTAGCTGACCTCATAGGCGCCCAACGACATGTTGGACGTGACCCGGACCCATTGCTTCCTCGCCATGACGGCGGCTTGCATGGCAGACCGGCTCCAGTCGTCCAGCTTGCCGTCACTACCCGGTAGTCGGACCGGCCAGAAGAACACGACCTGCTGACGGTTGACGGCCAGGAAGAAAGCCCGCGGACTGAAAGTCGATTCCGCGGCCAATGCCGGCCACAGCGGCTGGGCTACGAGATACGTTTCACCCTCTTCTTTCAGGTCGATGACGGCGGTGGAAAGCTGATAATTGTCGTCGGGATGAGTACGGACCCACCACTCCTTGGCTGGTTTCCGCACCGGCACTGTCAGCAAGGCTTTCTTGACGCCAACCACGGAAGCGTAGTCCTGCGACAAGCGCAGGCTGGCTGGGTCGAAGGGATCGAGCTTCGGCTCGCCCCTGACCACGGGTACCTGTCCCTCCACGAGCAGGTCAGGCTTGGTTTCAGAATCGGACATCTGCGATACACCTTTCAAAAACAGTTACACTAGCCGCAGCAAACCGTTGCCGCGGCTGAACACTCACTTCATCTCCTTGATGAAGCTCTCCAGATCCCCAGGCCGCCACCGCGCCGACCGCCTTCCAAGGCGGACGGGTGCAGGAAGGCGACCCGTGGCCACCAACCGCCAGACGTGCCTGGTGGACACGGCCAGCAGCTCGGCGACCTTTTCCACAGTGATGAGCCGAAGGCGGTCAAGCTGCACTTCGGCAGCGTCGGCGACCCTCGGCGGGGCCGCGTCTTTCATTACTTCTCCTCCTTCTTCTTGACACGGGATCGAGAACCACGCCGATCACGCGCTGCCTTGGCCTGTACCGCAGCCTCAGCTGCGCGCAGCAACCGCTTCAGGGCGGCCAGCTCATCGCGGCAAGCGGCGATCCTGTTCAGGATCTCTTCAGGGGATGGCAATACGAAATCGGCGTCCATGTCTGAATCATGACATGGCCGTGTTGGATGGCGGTTGGCGTGTCGTGGGAAGGCTGTGGGAAAAGTGTGGGATCAGAAAAGCCTGAGCTGATAGGCTTTGCGATCAACGCACTCGATGGGATCGAAGTTCGCTTTGAGCTTCAACAGTTTCCGGAGCTTTCCGCGCAAGACCGAAATAGCACTGCGCACGGTCTCCTCGCTCACCCTGGTTCCACCCCAGATGTCATCTTCGAGTTGCTCGACTGCCAGCGCAACGTCACCGGCACGCACAAATCGCTGCAAGAGCTTCATCGGTATCCCGGTCAGAGCGAAAACCTTGCCGTAGTAGGCGAAACGCCCTGGCTGGAACGCCCAGCCCTCCTTTGGCGGCCAGGTGTCCTCGCCCTGCTTGCACGCGGGTTTCGTCCGTTTCAGCTTCGCCTTCTTCGGTTTGGCCTGCTTCGGCTTCGACGGCGGCGAATCAGCAGAAGCCGGCGGCGCTGGTGCCAGCGGTAGTTCGCTTAGCTGGCGGTACGCTGCCTCAAGCCGCCTGACCAGAAACGGTGGTAGGCACCATCCATCTGGAGTGGTGAAACTCTCGTCGTCGCACAGGCCAGTCCACTCGCACAACTTCAAGAATTCGTCGAACGCACCGGCCACGGCCAGAAGGGCGTCATTGACGGATTCACGGGTGTCGCTGGACCAGCTGGGAGGAAACTGCCAGCGCCAACGATCCCCGACCTCGAAGGGTAAGAAGCCAGGGTTCATCAGCCGCTCAACCTGCTGCGCACTGTGCAGTACACG
>JAEUIF010000210.1 GCA_016795185.1 Planctomycetia bacterium
ACGGAATGGTAAGGCTGCGTCAAGTTCCCCGAACGGAACAGCGTATGGCGGACGCTTTCCAGGTCTTCCGGCCCCAGCGCGGAATTGAAGATCGGCAGCAGATAATCGACGCCGAGTTGCGACACCCCGAGGCGTTCCGGGTCGAAGAACGATGGGTGCGCCTGGCGGGCGTGGATGATCCCCCAGCGGTCGCGAAAGTCGTTGCCGTTCACACCGTCCACGTAGAAGCCGCGTTCCGCGTTGTATTGCAGAATGGCCACGCCGTTGACCTGGCCTTCGAGCAACAAATCGAGGGCATAGCCGCCCAGCTGCGCGCCGTAGAAGCGGTCGAAGTAGACGGGCTGCCCGCCGCGCTGCGTGTGGCCCACTTTACGAGTGAAGATGGCTGCGCGCGCCGATTCGTTGCGCCGCTTACTGGTGAAGTAGGTATCGCCCAGGCGCTGAATCAGGATTTGCCGCAGCGCTTCGGCCGCGCCCGACAGCACCTTGTTGCCGGCCGGGTCCGTGGACGTAGTTTCGGCGCCGAGTTCGCGGCCCGCTTCATCGACGACGCCTTCCGAGCAGACGATGACCACGTTCTTTTGCAGGTCGTAGATGTCGATGACCCGTTCGACCAGGCGGTCGACGTTCAAGGGCACTTCCGGGATCAGCACGATGTCGGGCTGCCCGTAGGCCGCGCCGAGCGCCAGGTAGCCGGAGTGCCGGCCCATGACCTCGATAATGGCGATGCGGCGATGGCTCTCGGCCGTGGTGCGGATGCGCTGCACACCCCAGGCGGAGACGAAGACGGCAGTCGCGAAGCCAGGCGTCGCGTAGTTGACGATGTGGCCGAGGTCGAACCGGCCGCGCGCCGGCCCGCGCACGTAGCGATAGCCGGGCGGCCGGTCGCACGGCTCGCGCAGCCATTCATCCGGTTCGTGGCGATAGTTCAGGCCCAGGTCGTTGTCGATGGTCTTGGGGGCCAGCACGGTCGGCATGTAGTCGGACAGAACCTGCATGCCGCTTAGGGTGCCATCGCCGCCGATGCAAATCAAACCCTCGATTTCCAGCCGGCGCAGGCGGTCGGCGATTTCCTGAATGGTGGCGCGATCCGCCGGATCCACGAAGTCGCGCGACGCCCCGATGACGGTGCCGCCCCGCCCCGGATCGAGTTCCGGGACGGTCGTGAATAGTGGGTTGAGCCGGATGTGCGGCACGCGCGGGTTGAAGAGGCTGCTAAACCCCTTGATGAAGCCAATGACCTCGACGCGCCGGTGGTTGGCGCGAACGACCGCGCCGTAGAGGGTTGCGTTGAGCGCGGGCGTATCGCCGCCTGCCGTGAGTATGCCGATGCGTTTCATGGTGTTGCAGCCATTATAGGGATCAAGGCTAATCGGGGAGCAAAGGATGTACCAAGCGGGCGACGCGTCGCGAGCCGTTCCGCCCAAGTCGTTACGGAGTCAGCGGTTGAAGGCCGCTAAATCCGACGCTCCATTGTCGGGAGCCTGCGGGTGGCGAGTTAACCGTCGAGAGATGAGGCGGGGGTTGCACAGACTCGCGGCAGAGTCGGAATCCAGAGGGGTGCCGCGACATTCCAGAATAGCTTATAGCTGTCAGCTATCAGCTCCCTTCGCCCGGACCATGACCCCCGAAAAATGTTGTGCAATGCATTGGTGTAGGTCAGCCTTTCCAGCCTGACCGCAGGGCCTGAGATGTGCGGCCAGTCGAGGGCGCTGGTGTCAGGCTGGAAAGCCTGACCTACGGGCCGCGCCGCGCTGTCGAAAAACGAGGCTCCCCGGAGGACGGAAATCCTCCGGGGAGCGCTCTTTGCATCGGGTTAAGGTTAGGTAGAATACACCGGCTGGCCTGGGATCTCTCCCTGCTTTGCCCCTGTCCGGGTTTTTGTCCTCTCCCACACCAGG
>JAEUIF010000211.1 GCA_016795185.1 Planctomycetia bacterium
AGCCGTTGAAGGGGGATGCTTGATCGCACGGCGGAATTTTGTCGTCTCCAGGTCGCGGCTTCCGATTGGTTGGGTGATGGGCTTGCTGTCGCCTTCCGTTTAACACCCAACCGCAGGTATGCCGATGAAGCTCACCGGAAAGTTGCTCGTCCTGTTTGGCCTCGTTAGCAACGTGCCGCTCCTCGGGGCCGCCGAGCAGCAACCCGCCCAGCTGAAATTCATGCATGCCCAGGTCACCGCGGCAGACTTCTCACCGGGCGGCAAGATGTTGGCCTCGGCCGGTGAAGGCGGCGTGGTGCTCTGGGACCTGGCCGCCCGCAAGGAAGTCCGGCGGTTGGCAACCAAGCACCGGCCCCAACAGGTGCGTTTCTCCCCGGACGGCACGCTACTGGCGGCGGCCGATCCGGAACATGTCTACGTCTGGCAGCCAGAAAATGGTCGTGAGCGCCTGGGCACCGGGCTGGGCGGCAGCTACGAAATCCACGCGCTGGGCTTCAGTGCATGCGGCGATGCCGTCACGGTCTTCTTCAATCGCGGCCAGCAGCGCTGCTGGGACACGAATACGCGCGAGGGAGTGTCCGCGTTCTGGAAACTCGACTGCCGGGGAGGGCGGCCCAACATCGAGGTGGCGCTCGACGGCCGGCTGCTCGTCAACTCGCGCGGGTCGAGGATCTTGCGGCTCACCCCGCGGGACGGCAGCGCGTTCGAGGTCACGGCACCGCCGGCCGACCATTGCAGCTTGCCCAGCCTGGCGCTGGCCGCCGACGGCAAGACGCTGGCCGCCGCGGGCAACACGGTATTCATCTGGGAAACGGCCACCGGCAAGGAATTGGCCCAGTACCCGGCAGGACACTACCGTAGTCCACTCTCCGTGGCCCTGTCGCCGGACGGCAAACGGCTGGCCACGCCTGGCACCGACGGCTATCCCTGGGACCGCGAGAACGGCTACGAGATCATCGACCCGAACGGCTTTTTCGTCCGACTCCGGGAAACCAACACGGGCAAGGAACTGCGCCGGCTGGCCGTGCCCGCCATCCGCTACAATCGGGGCGAAGCGGTCGGCGGCCTGCGATTCTCGCCCAACGGCAAGACGCTCGTCGGCCTGGGTGATGGGATGATCCTTCTTTGGGACGTAGGGCGGTAGTAGACGGCGATGGCAGCAATGGCAACTACTCGTCCGGTGTTACCCCTGAAGCGGCCGTGCATCGTGTTGGACATCCGTGACGAGGAGATGTTCCGGCGAAGTGGAATCGTCCACGGTGAAGGTAAACTCGTGCAGCAGTTGCCGTCGGCGATGGCCGTGAAGAAATAGAAGAGCCGCTCGTCCTCGGGATGGCGCTGGCTTTGGTAGTGAGGGTAGTGTTCGGGCAACTCGCCGTGCAGGTCGGAAACGACGCGCACGACGCCGTTTCGGCTGAGGCCGCACCGTCCGATGAGCCGACTGATTTCTGGCGAAATGGTGGTGCGGCGCACTGGTCACTCCTGTACCAGCGGCCCGCCTTGGTGCAGTCGGGCGAGGATGTCGGTGGCGGCTTCACACTCGCCGCGTGCGAATGCTGCCCGCGCGCGTGCGGTGCGTTCGCGGTTCAGCGCCTGGCGGGGTCGGTCGAGTAGTTCCCAGCGGGCCAGGCACTCTTCGATCCAGCGCGGAAACGCCTGGCTTTGCTCTTCCAGCAGCACCAGACGAGCTAACTCCTGGCCCTCTGCCGCGCCCTGGCGGGCCACCGCTGCCGCGCGGGCCAGGCTGGCCGCGCCTTGTTCCAGGAGCGACCGTAACTTCTCGCCCTCTTGCCGCCGTTCGCTGACCTTGCCCTGCAACGCCGCCGTCCAGTAGTAGTCCCAGAAGCGCGTCAGGGCCTGGCGCAGCGCCAGCCCTTCCTCCACGATGGCTGCCGTGAGTCGGTCGCGTTCCTGGCTGGCGACGTCGCGCGCCACTTCTTCGACGAACTGGTTCATGGTCCGCAGCTTGTCGGCTTGCAGCCGGTCCAGCAGGTCGGTGGCCATCGCTTTACTCCGTCAGTGCATCAAGGTGGCAAGCCCTTCATTCCTGATTATAGTCGGACGGTCGTGGCTCCGATACGAAGTGTGCGTCGCTGACGAGAGTATCCCCTCCGCATCCATGCTGCCAAAATGGGGTGCGCTGGTGCAAGGGTAGTCGGAACAGAATGAGCATTTTGGCACGGAGGGTCAAAACACTGGGGTTTTTGCCCCTCCGAGCCCAGCACATTGGCTTGGCTCGGAGGGTCGGACTGCGGGCGCTCAGGCGGCCTTCGGCGAATAGCTCATCACCTCGCGGCAGGGCTTGCCGTTGAGGTGGCGCAGTTCGCAGCGAATCTCGCGCGGGTCGGCCAGGTGGTAATCGACGTAGCCACCGAGGATGTTGCCGCCGTTGTCCTCCTCGAACTGCTTGTTGGTCGGGAAGACCAGCGTGCCGTTGACGCGCAGCAGGACCGTTTGCATGGTCGGGATGTTGAAGGGCAGGGGAGTGGCCTGGTCGAAGCGGACGTTTTGCAGTTCCTGCCAGGAGTGGTCGCGCTGCTTGAAGTACAGCTTCACGCCGAGCAGGGCGTTGGGCAGCAGGCTGTAGTTGGCCACGATGATGCCGAGCTTCACGCCCAGGTGCCGGGTTTCGGCGCGGCCCGAGCTGAGGAAGATTTCGCGCTCGACCAGGTGGGCGCGCAGGTCGGGGCGTTCGCGCCGAGCACGCACCATCCAGAAGTAGCCAGTGGCGATCGTCGAGAACGCCGAGCCCGCGAAACTGGCCGCCGACATCAATTCCATGATCGGTCGCTCCCCTTCGGGTTCAATAAGGTCCGCTCGCCGCGCGGAGTAGAGCGTCCGCGCGGCGGAGCGTCAAGGGGAAGGGGCGAGCGCGAAGCCGCCAGCGGTGTTTGGTCGTGCTAAACCGCAAGCGGTGCAATTTGCCCGGTTTACTTCTTTTCCCGCTTCAGGATGACCAGCAGGCGTTTGGAGTCGGCCTCGGTCTTGAACTCGTCGGGGCGCGGCTTGCCGCTGTCGGCCTCGGCGTAGCAGATTTTCAGCTGGTCGCCGTCCAGTTCGTAGATGCCTTCCCAGGTCTTCTCACGCAGCAGTCCTTCCTGGTGCAGCCAGTTGATGTGCCGGGGCTTCTTGGCTGGATCGAGGGTCAGGTCGCCCTTCATCTCGGTGCCGCTGGCCGTCTTGACGTGAAAGTTCTGGTCCTTGATGACCAGCTTGCCGCCCTGCAAGCGGTCCAGCGGCTGGCCATCGTGCTCGGCGGCGGTCACGACCCAGGTGCCCTGAAGTTTCTCAAAGTCCTTCTTGACGGCATCCTCGGCCGCCGCGCCGCCCACAACGACCAGGCCGACCAGCAGCGCGGCCAGTTGCAGCCCGCGCTGACGGCGTAGGCGGTGCAGCCCGAGTCCGCCCACGCCGGTCAGCAGCAAGGCCCAGCTGGCCGGCAGCGGGACCGCATGCACCGCGCCCACCGCGTCGAGGTCGAAACCGCTGGAGGCGAAAGCCGTTGCGTAAGGATCGTTGATGATGTTGCCGTTGGAGTCCGTGCGCGGCAGATAGCCGCTGCCCGCGTCGGGCGAGACGCGGCCGACCACGTCCACGATGCGCACATGCGTGATGGCATTGATGTTCAGGCCCGCGATGCCTGCCAGGTCTTGCAAGTCGAACGGTGTTCCCTCAAAACGGCCGCCGAACGAATTGTTCGGAAACTGGCCGGCCAGGTTGTGGATTTTCGTCGCATCGGTGAAGTCCGCATTCGTAAGCTGCGTGCCCGTCTGCGTCAGCGAGATCGACGGAAAGCGGAAGAAGTTGACGCCGTCGGAACTCACCTCGACGTAGCCCAGTTCGCCGAAGACGTGGCCGTTGAAGTAGAAGGCATTCTCGAAGACGACAAAGTCGAAGCCCGGCCCGTTGTAGAGCGGCCGGTCAAAGGTCAGCGTGGCGGTGCCGCCGTCGCCGAGACTGACGACTGTGCCGTCGGCTGCGCCCGTGGCGTTGCCCGGCGCGCCGAAGGTCGCCAGCGGGCCGCCTGGGTTGGCGATGTCCTGCGGGCCGCGCTGCACGGTCGCGCCCGTGGCCCAGCCGGCAAAGGGATAGGTCGTTGGTACGCCGCTGCCGGGAAAGGGCGGTAACGGCTCGGCCTGGACGGCCGCCGAGAGCGCAAACAGGACGAACACCGGCGCGAGTAGACGCTGCATGGTCTGCCTCCGTTGGCGTCCCACATGCAGCGCAGCGAACAACGGCACGCGCCGCCCGTGGGGCAGGGGAGAAGTACGGATTGTAAGTGCGTTGATTTCCGCGAGGCTGGATCGCGCAGCCGGGCGGACCTGACATCGCTCAAGGCAGGCAGGTTTTCTGGCTCACGGCAGTCGGCACGGGTCTTCCCAGCTTGCGAGGCAAGCCAGTGACCGGGGTGTGCCGCTCTCCTCTCCAACAGCCGGTTGACACCGGCCGCTCGCCGCCCGTCCAGCACGGAAGGGCAGGGGAGGGGAGCAGAGGCCGTTCACAGCGGCGCGTCCGCGGCGGATTTTCACCGCCTTCCCTGACGCCTGCACCGTCCGTTAAAGCACAACCGCGCCGGCGGATCAAGGGCGTTTCGGGTCGGCAGTCGCGCCGCGCCGAAATGCCAGGATGCCCGCCGCCAACCCGCAGCACGCTCCCAGCAGTTGGAGATAGAAGCCGGAGCCGGCGTCCCAGCGCGGATCACTGACGAAGAGCCCCAGCAGCAAGCCCGCGAGCAGGAACGCCAGGCTGCCCAGCAACAACAAGAGCGCCGCGGCCCAGCGCCCCGGCGCGGCGTATCGGTCGCCGATCACCGCCAGCACAACGCCCGGCACGAACAGCAGGGCCAGCAGCAGGGCTTCGGGCAGTTCGTTGCCCCGATACTCAGTGGCAGCGCCCCGGCTGAACGCGCCCGGATCGACCTGGTACTTCCAGGGTAAGGCGAGGCCGACCAGGACAGCGCCGCCGGCCAGGAACGCCAGCAAGCGCGCGGGATGCAGATTCATAGCACTTCGTCGTCAGGGAAGATGGTGCCGTTCGTTCGCCGGCATGTCACCGTACCAGGCCGCCATTTCGGGCTGCTCGCATTGTATATGCGGCTGGCCGACTATCGCAGACTCGGATACGGCAATGCTGATCCAGCGCGGCTACTTGACACCTCCGTACCACCGTGTTACGCCAGTAGCACACGCAGTCGATTCCACACCCCACAGGAGAGTCCGCGATGAACATTCCCGCTGCTCCGGCGCTGAGCCGCCGCGAGTTTCTCCAGGCCGCTGCCGTCGGCCTGGCTGCCGCGCCGGCCCTGCTGGCCGCCGACGACAAAAAGGACGACCCCTTCGGCGGTTTCATCCTCGGCGTCCAGAGCTATACCTTCCGCGAATTCGACCTGGAAGGCGCCCTGAAGCGCACCAAGGACCTGGGCCTGAAGCACGGCGAGTTCTATCAGAAGCACTGTCCGCTGAACTCCAATCCCGAACAGCTCAAGGCTTTCCAGAAGCTGTGCAAGGATTACGACGTGACCCCGGTGGCCTGGGGCGTGCAGGGGTTCGGCAAGGACCACGATGCCAACAAGCGCGTCTTCGAGTTCGCCAAGGCGCTCGGCCTGAAGAACATCAGCGCCGACCCCACCCCGGACAGCTTCGACAGCCTCGACAAGCTGTGCGAGGAATACAAGGTGCCGATCGCCATCCACCCGCACGGGCCGGGGCACCGCTGGAACACCGCCGACGTGATCCTGAAGGCCGTCAAGGACCGCAACCCGCTGATCGGCACCTGCCTGGACACCGGCCACCTGATCCGCATGGCGCAGATCAACGTCAAGCTCGACCCCGCCGAGGAAGTCCGCAAGATGGGCGCGCGGAACTTCGGCATGCACCTGAAGGACCACGACAACAAACGCAAGACCGATGTCGTTTACGGCAAGGACGGCGGGGTGCTCGACGTGGTCGCCATCCTCAAGGCGCTGCGCGACGTGAAGTTCAACGGCACCATCAGCATCGAGTACGAGGCCAGCCCCAAGGAGCCGACCGCCGACGTGAAAGCCTGCGTCGAGGTCTTCAAGGAAGCAGTTAAGAAGCTGACTTGAGCTTCCGTCCCCAATGCCCCTCGCCCCTTGCGGGAGAGGGGTTGGGGGTGAGGGGTAGG
>JAEUIF010000243.1 GCA_016795185.1 Planctomycetia bacterium
GCAACCGGCAACTTCACTCTTTTTTTCTCAATCGCATGCCGCGAAATGCCGAAATCGGATGAAGCAGCATTTCGCGGTGGCCGGGGAACGGCTCGCGCCTGGCGAGTCGCTTCACATCCAAACCCCAATAGAGAAGTAATTGCCATGTCGCAGCGCACGATCTTCGCCTGGGGCCTGCTCATGCTGGCCGTGTCGGCCGTCGGTTTGCGAGCGCAGATTCCCGGCATTCCCAGCGTCCCGGGCGTTCCCGGCGTTCCCACAGCGCCGACCACCGGCGCTTACCCCAGCACCCTGCCAGCAGCGCCGAGCAACATCTGGTCGATGCTCTGCCCGACCTCGGCGCAAACGTCGGCGTGGAAGCAGGCATTCTGCGGAACGGGCATCGGGACGCTGTTCAGCGCGATGCTATCCCCGGTGTCGCTGTACACGGGCGGGCTGATGGGTTCGTGTTGTCCGCCTGGGAGCTACCCGCCGGGTCCACCCCCGGTACCGGGCAGTCCCGAAGACACCGCCGACAAGATCAAGGCAGACGAGGCAGCGGCCAAGGCGCGGCGGGCGGCCATGCGCTACCTCGGCACCGTCGATTGCCATTACTGGCCGGAAGCCGAAAAGGCGCTGATCGCCGGCCTGCGCACCGATAAGAACGACTGTGTGCGCTGGGAAGCGGCCCACAGCCTGGGCAACGGTTGCTGCTGCACCCGCAAGACCATTGCCGCCTTGAAGCTGACCGTCGAGGGCAGCGAGGCCGACGGTAATCCGGCGGAGACATCCATCTGGGTTCGCGGCGAGGCGCTCGCTTCGTTGCAGCACTGTATCTGCTGCTTCCGCGACAAGCCAAGCGAGGTGCCGAAGGAGAAGCCCTCACCGTCGGTGGCAGCGCCCCCGCCGCCGGGCCCGGTGCTGCCGGCCTACTACAACACGCTGAACGAAATTCCGCGCGACCGTTTCGTCGCGGATGCCAGCCAGGTGATTGCCCAGGCTGCCGCTGCCGGAATAAAACCGGGCAGCCACCGCTTGCAACCGGGGTCGCAGAGCGTCAGTAACATTTTAGCCAAGGCCGGCGACCCGCGCGCATTCCCGCCGCCAACGCCGGTGCAGCAGACGAATACCACGGAACCGCCCCTCGACCGCCTGCAACCGGTGGCAGCGCCGATGACCCAAAACGGCACGCACATCCCGACCAAGCCCTATGGCCGCGACCTGTACACACTCATGAAAGAACGCTGGGGCTGGGGTTCGGGTCCGGTCGAGCATCAGCTGATTGAAGCGCCGGCCGCGCAGCCCATGCAGGCGCACACTGCTCCCATGTCTCCACAGATGCCTGCGATGGCGCCGCCCATGTCGGCCGTGCAGCCAGCGATGATGATGCAACCCGTGCAGAGCGCGCCCGCGCCCAGCAATCTGCCGCCCGCTGGCCGCCGTGACTTGCTGTCGATCTTCAGGAACTCGGTCGGCGGTCAGTAATAAACAGCATGGTGGCCTCACCGGCCGACGGCAAGTCGTTCGCCGCCGGCCGGTGAGGCCACGCGCTTGCACTGCCCCACGCTCCACAGAATCACCGCCGCAGGTCCGCCTCACTTCCGGTGACCGTTCCCCTACCTCTGGCCGCGGGCGGCTGACGGCCAGCAGAAATGTCGAGGCGAACGCCCTGGCGGAATCCATCGAGAGGCCAATCGTCTTGACGCAGACGGCGTTCGAGTTGCTCGCGTCAGCCGCGATGGGCAGCGGCTCCAACCGCCATCCCCTGGAACTGGTTGATTTGACCAGGCTGGCTGAACGTGGCGGTCGCCATCGCCCTCCTGCTCCCCATCGAGCAACTTCGGCCGTGCCGCCGGCCGCGGGGCTTTCTGTTCTATCCCAGTTTCCAGACAAACACGCGGCCGGAAATGTCGGCGGCGGCGATCCACTGCTGATCCGGCGACAGCGCCACCGCATGCAGCCAGTCCTTGAACTGGCCGCCGCGCGACTTGCCGAGTTGCGCCACTTCCTTGCCGTCCGCGACCTGCGAGATGCGCACCAGCGTATCGCGGCCCGCCGAAACCAGGTACTGGCCGTCAGCGGTAAAGAGCAGGTCGCAGACGCCGTACTGATGGCCAACCGTGCTCCGGACCAACTTGCCGGTCTCCACGTCCATCAGGTGGACCTTGCCGGTACCCGTCTCACCGCCCTGGCCGAGTGCCAGCAACTTGCCGTCCGGCGAGAACTCAGCCGCCACCAGGCCCTGGGCGACGAACTGGCCCCAGGTGGTGGCGTAGCCATACGAGTTGTCGCGCACCTTGACGTTGGGATACAGCACCTTCAGGAAGTCGAGCTTCTCCTTGCCGCTGGCGACATCGAACAGGCGCACCTGGGCGGGCGGGCGGTCGAAGCTGCCGCGCGGAGCGCAGAACTCCGCGACGAAAGCCGTCTGACCGTCGGGGCTCAGGCAAGTCGAGGTGATCCAGTTGCCGGGGTGGCCGGTCCACTGCGCAATTTCCTTGCGCTCGACCACGTCCCAGACACGAACCTGGCCGGCATCGTCGCCGCTGATGAGCGTCTTCTGGTTGCGGCACAGCCCCAGCGCCTGCACCCAGTCGCGATGGCCGGTGAAGACGTGCTGCGCCGACTGCGTGCCGACCTTGACGCCGGGCCGTGACTGCACGTTGCCTTTGGGGTTCTTCTTCGCCTCGCGCTCGCGCTGTTCGCCGTCAATGATGACTTCCGCGGTGCCAGTGGGCTCCGTGGCAACGTCCCAGAGACGCACGCTGCGGTCGTGGCTAACGGAGGCCAGCAGCTTGCCATCATCGCTGGCCACCAGGCGATTGATCGCGTTGGTATGGCCG
Organism: Planctomycetia bacterium; assembly: GCA_016795185.1. GTDB lineage: Bacteria > Planctomycetota > Planctomycetia > Gemmatales > Gemmataceae > JAGVLI01. The sequence continues at coordinate 2,823 of JAEUIF010000243.1, forward strand.
TCGAGCTTGCGTACCGGCAGCGGTGCTTCCTTCGCGGGTTCCTCCGGCAAATCCCAGACCAGCAGCACGCCGTCGCGGTTGCCCGCTGCCAGCCGCCGGCCGGAACCGAGGAACGCCACGGACGTGGGCCATTCGCCTTCAAACAGCAGTTCGCAATGCAGCGTGGCCTTCGCGGGATTGAAGTCCGCCATGATCGCACCTCTTCGGGAAGGATTAGTCTCGATCAGCCAGGCACTTGCTCCCCTCGCCCCTTGCGGGAGAGGGGTTGGGGGTGAGGGGTA
>JAEUIF010000256.1 GCA_016795185.1 Planctomycetia bacterium
GGCTCAACGGATCGATTGATCAGGTTTGGAGGTTTTGCAGCATCTCGCGCAGAGCGACCAGCCGCTGGCCCCGGCATTCGTCGATGTGCAGCGCCTTGAGCAACCGCCGGCGCAGTTCCGCTTGAATATCCTCGATCGCGCTCGGCGCCGTGCTGGGCAGTTCGATCATGCCGCCGGCGCGGCGATGATGGCCGCCGGCCTTCCCGAGCTTGCCGACCACCTGGCGCAGCAGTTCGCCGGCCCGGCCCTGGTGCTTCACCGTCCGCATCGACAGGATCAGCCGGTCCTCGTGGACGCCCGCGCAGAAGGCCCACTCGACTTCCTCGTAGCGAATCAGGAAGTCGGCCACCTCGGCGGCCTGCTCCGGTTGCGGCAGGTCGTTGACCCAGCTGATGATCAGGCGGTCGTAGATGAACGAGCTTTGCAGCGCTTGCAGGATGCACTCGAAGTACGGATGCGGCAGGCGCGCGTTGCGAATGCGCGCCAGCACGTCCTTGTCCGCCAGCGGGTACAGGAACAGCAGGGCGCTGTCGTCGAGCGGGCTGGCTTCGCGCGGGTAGCCGTCCAGTTCGGTCTCGATGCCGTAGAGCAGCGCGGTCGCGATCTGGGTCGGCACCTGGATGTCCTGCTCGCGTAGGTAGCGCGTCACCAGCGAGCAGGTCGCGCCCAGGTTGCGGCGCACGTCCACGAAGGGCACATCCTGGAGATCGCCGGGCGTTTCGTGATGATCGATGACGGCATAGAGCGAATCGCTGGCGTCAAAGGTGTGCCGGCCGGTATTCGGCTGGCTATCCACCATCACCACCGCGTTGCCGGGCTGCCAGACGACATCCTCGACCGGCGTCAACTCGATCTCAAGCAATTCGACCATCGCCCGGTTCTCGGCCCGGTTAATCAGGCCGTCGCGGGTCAGCCGGGTCGGTTTCCCTAGCCGGGTTTCGACGAGGTGCGCCAGCCCGAGCATGCTGCCCAAGCTGTCGGGATCCGGGTTCACGTGGGAAACAAAGGTCACCTGGCTAGCATCGGCCAATCCGGCCAGGAAGCGTTCGGAGCGACGGGTGCTGGTCGCCGAGCCGTTCAGCTCGGAGTCGGCGCTATGGCGCGCCATGGTGGACAATCCTCCAATCGTCTCCCGGCGCTGTTGGGGCCTGGCTGGGAGGGCCGCCCTGGGTGCGCATTCGAGCTTCAAGCCGTGGGGCAACCAGTCGTCCTGACTGGGCGGAAGCACCGTCGAGGCGAGACAAACCTCGGCAACGCTTCGGGCGACGATTCACTCGTCCGGTTCCTGACGGCCCCGAGCTTCTCCCTTTATTGTAGGGTGGTAGGCTTCAGGCAGTCCTGGGGTGAGGAGCGGATTCCAGGAAGGAGGCCAGTAGCCAGAGTTTTATTGTAAACCATCCATTTCCCCCTGCCAATAGTCTGCTTGCACTCGGCAAGCCAGGGAATGTGTACATCAGATCACACCACATCGCCAGGTCGGTTGCGGTTCAAGGGCTCTGCTTGCTCAGTTCTTCGATCCGTTTCCACTGGGCTTTGGAAACGGGCATCACCGAAAGCCGCGAAATTCGCACCAGTTCCCAGTCTTTCAGGGCGGGGTCTTTCTTGATTTCCTCCAGGGCCACGGCCCGCGCCAGACGGCGCACCGGCTCTACGCGGACGCTGACCGCCTTCGGATCGTCGCTTTCTGGATCGGGGCCAGCATCGCTGGCGGCGCGCATGACTCCGACCACGGCCTTTTCCTTGCCCGTGTGGTAGTAGAGTATCCGGTCTTTCGCCTTTACCTGTCGCAAGTGCTTTCGGGCCAGGTTGTTATCGATTCCGTTCCAGAGTGTCCCGCTGTCGCGCTCCAGGTCGGCGAAGCTGTAGTGGGTAGG
>JAEUIF010000273.1 GCA_016795185.1 Planctomycetia bacterium
CGGGCTGACGCCCGCCGCTCACCTAATTCGGCAGTCAGCTGCGTTTAGAAATTGTACTGCACCAGGCCGTTGATACGGTTCGCCTGGCCTGCCTGGGAGTCGATGTTCTCGCGCTCGCCCCAGACATATTCGATGCCCAGCGACATGCGCGGAATGGGTAGCCACCACAGGCTGGCGGCCAGGTACTTGGCGGCTGAGTAGGTGCTGCCCGGCTGGCCCGGCGTGCTGCCCGCGTAGAGCGGCGAATAGGTCACGTTGGTCAGCCAGCGCTCGTTGAACCAGTGCTCGTAGCCGATGTGCCAGCCCACGGCGAACGGTGTGTCGAAGGAACCATTGAGCGGATCGACCTGGCCGTCGAAGCCAAGGCCGGCGATGTCCTGCACATAGCGGCCGATGCCCCAGCCGGCGCTGTACTGCATCAGGATGCGGCAGCGCTCCAGGCCCGTGGGGTTCGCCTTGCGGATGAAGTTGCTGCCGATCAACAGGGCCCAGGGATGAAAGACGGTGCTGGCGCTGAAGCCCAGGCCGGAACGGCGCGTCACCTCGCCACCCGTGGGCCGGTAGCCGATGGACCGGGCCAGGCCCGACAGCTGCACGTGACCGAGGTCGCCTTCGTAACGCAGATGCGTGGCGAAGTCCGGCACGTCCTGCACGCCGACGCCCAGGCCGTTGGTGGTGATGTCGGAGAACGGTTGCTCGATGCCGCCGGCCCAGAACAGCTTGTCGGCCAGTGGGAGCGTGACGCGGAAGCCGGGCCGGCGCTGATTGAGCAAACCGCGCGGGCCGGCGAAGTCCACGGTGCTTGGCCAGGCATTGCCGTCCATGAAGACCGTGTTCTGCTGGCCGACGCGGAAGTAGCCGAAGTCGATGAACGCGAAGCGCAGCCGGAACGGGTTGCCACCGCCGCCGACGGCCTGCGCCGGCCCGTTGAAGAAGTCACCCTCGATGAAGGTGTGGACGTTCCAGTCGCGAAAATTCGTCGGCGTCCAGGTTTCCAGGGCGAAGCGGCTGTAGCGCGCGCCCCAGTTGAAGTTCTGTCCAGTCGTTTGCGGCACCGGGATCGTGTTGGTGACGAAGTCGTCGCGGCTGCCGATGGGGTCCAGGTCGTACAGGCCGGCCAGACGGACGAAGCCGCGCAGGCGGAACGAGGTGCTGGTGCCGGGAATCAGGAACGAGCCGGGCATCATGCCGCGCGTCACGAACTTGGCCTGTTCCTCGGGCGTCAACCGGGGCGGCGGCGTGATCGGTGTGAACTCCGGCAAGCCGGGCACTTCCTCGATGTCGCGCGCCTGGTAGCCCGGCGGGGCGTAGTCGGCAATCGCGCGCGCGCCGACGCCGGAACGCTCGTAGTAGTCCATGCGGTAGTAGTAAGGCGGCAGCGCGCCGACGGGCGGTAGATATTCCGCGCCGGGGCCTTCCTGCGGGCCGCTCGCTTCGTAGCCCACGGGAGCGTAATCGGCGGTCGCCGGCTTCACCCCCGCGCCGCTGACCTGCGTCGCGCTGGCGGGAATGTCGCCCTCGTCCGTCTTGCCGGCGGGAATATCGCCTTCGGGAAAGACCTGCGACCCGCCGGTGGCATCCTCCGGGATAGCCGGCTTCTCCTGGCACCAGGCTGAGGCGGCGTGGGCGAGAAGCAGGCATAGCACCGCGGCCCATGACAGCCGGCGATACTGCGGGCCGGACGTAGCGCTCGTCCGCATATGCTACTCCCGTTTGGTCCTGAGTGCCCGTCGGCAACGTGCTGCCAGCAGGGTGCGCAATGGTTCACGCAGCCGCTACAACCGTCATCATCGGCACATTTCCCCAGGACAATTGACCGCAATTCAGTTCCAGCGGTTGAAGCGATTTCGCGGAAGCGGCGCGGCCTGCGCGGCTCGGGGATCGTGGGAAAGGCATGGAGAATCGGGAAAAGACTGGTCGAAGACTAGGGACAGCGGAAGAGGATTTCCCCAGTTCCCCAGTGCAAGTACAAGAGACATCTTGCTGCATCGGAGGTTTGGGTGCCATGCCCACGGCTTTGCGTGGGCATGAGGGCTTTGTTAGCTTCTCATGCCCACGCAAAGCCGTGGGCATGGCACCCTGAAGAACCTTTTGCCGAGCAGCCAGCCCCTTGACACTGCACTAGCTCACCAGGGAAGGTGCGCTGCCATGTTTGATCGCCGTTCATTCCTGCTCGCCGGCATGACCACGGTGCTGGCGCCGCGCTTCAACTTTGCCGCCGAGCCCGCCGTCGCCGCGCCGTACCGCATCGTCCTGCGGTCGCGCCACGCGGAAGCCATCCCGACACGGGCCAAGGACGCGCAAACGGGCGGCGGCTCGATTATTGTCGAGCAACCCGAACCGAACACCGTGGTCGTGACGATGGGCGGCTCGGTGGTGGCGGGCTCGGCCTTTCACCAGTCGCACGCCTCGCTGGCGTTCGAGTTGACCCAGGACCTCGAGATCGTGCCGACCCGCGCGGGCCTGCGTCCGCCGCGCCTCGGCCTGATCGGCCGGGTCATCGGCACGTTGCAAGTGACGGACCCCGGCAAGTGCGGCAAGTCGTGCGGCACTTCGGAGCAAGGCCCCGCCACCGCCAGCCTCTGCGCCGGCGACTCGAACTTGCTGGCGGTCAGTGTGCCGCCGGCGGCACTTTCTTGCTGCCAGGAATTGGCGATCAATCATCGGGAGGGGCCGGTCGAGGCGGTGGCCGCTGCGGGCGGCTACACCTTGAGTGGTTCGTTCCGGATCGGCGTGACGCAGGGCAAGGGAGTGTGGCATCGGCAAGCAGCGGTAGCTGACTTCGATCCCGCCCCGCAGCTCGATGGGTTCTGGGCCGACGCTCTCAAGCCATTCCGGGCGGTGCCGCGCCGCGATTTCGGCTTCAAGATCGTGGTGCGCGTCGTCGAGGACGCCGCGCCGCCCGCCGCGCCCGAGAAGTAATTGCTGAGGCGATCGTGACGAGGTTCGTAGTTCCGCCGGAAGGCGGAACTACGAACTTGAATTGCCGATGGATGCGGCATCAGGCGCGATGGTCCGCACAGCGGACCCTAGAAAATTCGTAGGGTCCGCTGTGCGGATCGTAGTAGCTGCTCCAACGTACTCACTTCGCTTGATACGACTCCAATGTCGTCGTCGTCTCGGCCACCAGTTCGTTTTTCTGTCGCGTCGTGCGGACCTGCTTGACGATGCTGCCTGGCACCTCGTCCGAGAGCCAGAGCTTGAACTCGACCTGCTCGCCGTCGGC
>JAEUIF010000277.1 GCA_016795185.1 Planctomycetia bacterium
TCCATGCCCACGCAAAGCCGTGGGCATGGCACCCAAACCTCTGATTGAGCAAGATGTCTGTTGCATCTGCACTTAGGCGCGCATCGAGAAACGGATTTCACACCCCGAAGGTCACGCCGCATGACGCCGCGCAGCGCACAGCCTGAGCTCTCCGAAGGCCAGGCCGTCTGGCGCTGGTTCGCCCTGCCGCTCGCCCTCTACCTGGCCGTCCACCTGGTGCTGCGGCTGATGATTTCCCAGAGCATCGGGTACGACGAGGCCGAACAGGTGGTCTGGAGCCAGTCGCTGGCCTGGGGCTACGGCCCACAGCCGCCGCTCTATACCTGGCTGCTGTGGGGCTTGGTCCAGGTCTGCGGCATGTCGCTGTTCACGCTGGCCCTGATGAAGACCGCGGTCCTGGCCGCCATCTACGTTGGGCTGTATCTCTGCGCGCGCCGGCTGCTGCCGGACACGCGCCTGGCCTGTCTCGCGGTGTTCTCGCTGCTCTTGATGCCATTGCTCGCCTGGGGTTCGCTGAAAGGCTCGACGCACTCCGACCTGCTCTGCGCAATCTGGTTGGCGACCTTCTGGGTGGTGCTGCGCCTGCTGGAAGTCGGACGGACGAGCAGCTATCTTTGGCTGGGCGTGCTGGCGGGCCTGGGCATGCTCTCGAAGTACAACTACGCCTTGTTCGCCGCCGCACTGCTGGGCGCGGGCCTGACGCTGCCCGGTTGCCGGGCGCGGCTGCTGGACCGCCGGCTGCTGTTGACGTTCGCTGTCGCGCTCGTATTGGTGCTGCCGCATGCCGTCTGGGCCATCGAGCGTCGCGGAATGATCGAGAATTACCTGGCGATGAAGATGCGCGACCCGGAAACGCGCAGCTGGCTGGTCGGCGCGTGCGGAGCGCTGGGCAGTCTGGTCTATCGGCTCTGGGGCGCGCTGGTGGCCCCCATCGCCGCCTGGCTGGTCTTCTTCCCACCGGGCCGCCGACACGCGGGCACGCCAGCGGGCGAGCCGTACCAGCTGCTGGCGCGCTTCATCGTCGCGGCAGGGGTGCTGGTGCTGTTTCCGATCGCGGGTGGCACGACGCATATTCTGTCGCGCTGGCTGCAACCCTTGCTGGTGCTGGTGCCGCTGACGTTCTTCGCGCGGCTCGATCCCGCGCGGCTCGACCCGCGCCGGCTGCGCGGCTTCGCCGCCGTGCTGGCGTTGGCGGCACTGGCAGTCATGGCGGCCCGTGTCGGCCAGCTGTGGTTTGGCAGCGACGATGGAGGCCGCTACCGCTCGCGCGACCTGGCCTTCGCCCGTTCGGTAGCGCGACTGCAAGCCGCCGGTTTTCGCGGCGGCGTGCTCATCTCCCGTGACAGCCTGACCGGGGCCAACCTGCGGCTGCGCTTCCCCCGCGCACGCCTGGTTTGCACGGACTATCCGAACTGCCAGACACCGCCCGCGCCGCCAGGAGTGCCGTGCGTCGTCGTCTGCAACAGCGGCGCCAGCGATCAAACGCCCTGCTTGCAGGAATTCCTGGCTCCCGCGTTTCCCGCAGTGGTATCGATGGAAGCCGCCGCGAGCATCGCCGAGCAGCTGGAAGCCACCGGCGAATGTTGCGAGCCGGTGAAGTTCGCGCCGCTGCACTAGCGCAAGATCCAAGGAGTAACGTCCCGACCGGCGGCAGTACGTCGGGCTTTCCAGCCCGACCCGCAGCGCCGGTGATCCGCGGTGTCGACGCGCGGGCGCGGCCAGCCTCGGACGCGACGTGTCGGGCAGGACAGACCGACGTACTTCAGGCCGCTACACTCTGAACACGACCTGAGCTACTTCTTACCGTCGTCGTAGCCGGCTTTGGGAGTCGGTTGCAGCGCACTTTTCGGCGGCGTCACTCCGGCCGCGATCATCACACGATGCAGCGCGGCCACGGTTTCCGGAGATGGTCGGAAGTTGAGGCCGGGCCGGTGGCCTTCGGCGATCACCAGCGGAGTCAAACCGCTTTTGTTGGCTTTGTGCCAGACCGCGATCTTGGCCCCCTGATCGGCGAGGAGTTGCACGACCTTGGGATGGTTGCGGTAGGCCGCGCCGTGCATCGCGGTTTCGCGATTGTCGTCCACCGCGTTCACATCCGCGCCGAGCTTGATGAGCAACTTGACGGTTTCCAGCACTTCGGGCTCAGCGCCCGCCGCTTCCTCGGGCGCCCCGACGCCGACGCCCGCCGCTGCCAGCAAGGGAGTCGTGCGTTGCGCGTTCGGCAGCCGTGGATCAGCGCCCAGCTTGACCAGCATTTCGATCAGCGCCACGTCCGCGGTGGAAGCTGCCGCCAGCAAGGGCGTCGCGCCGGGCCGGTTCAGGATGCCCCGTCCCGATAAACCTGCTTTGGACGGCAAATCCACCTTGGCCCCCAGGGCCACCATCTCCTTGACGAACTCCAGACTGGTGAGCTTGCCTGAACCAATGGGTGGCGGATCGCCTTCCTCATCGTCGCCACGGCTGGGCTTGCGGACCCAGGAAATCATGTGCAACGCGCCGTAGCCGGCGCGCTGGTCATTCGGGTCCGCACCGGCTTTGACGAGCGCCAGGGCTACTTCAAAGTGGCCGTTCTCCACGGCCATGAGCAGCGCGCCGGTGCCGGGCTTGGGACCGCGCGCAACGCCCTTGCCGGCTGGGATCGCGTCGTTGATGTCGGCACCCGCCTTCAGGAGCACGCGCACGACTTCGAGGCGGCCTTCGCGGGCGGCAAAGAGCAGCGGCGTGAATCCGGAAGGCAACGGGGTCTTGAAGTCCGCCTTCGCCGCCAGCAACAGGGAGACGACCTCCGCGTGTCCCTCGGCGGCGGCCCACATCAGGGCGGTGCGTTCCTTGCGGTCCCTGGCGTTGACCTCCGCGCCGCGAGCGAGCAGCGCCTTCACCGGCCCCGGTTTTCCCGTACGGGCGGCGATCATCAGAACGGTTTCGCCGCCGCGCAGCGTGGTGTTGGCAGTCGCGCCGGCTTCGAGCAGCAGCGTCACGATCTCGGCGTTACCATTCGTACAGGCGAGGGCAAGCGGCGTCACCCCGTAGCGATTGGCCGCCTTCGCATTGGCGCCAGCCTTGAGGAGCAGCGTCGCCAAGGGCAGATCATCGTGATGGGCGGCCCAGTGCAGGGCGGTCATGCCGTCCGCCTGGGCGGCGTTGAGGTCCGCGCCTTTTTTCAGCAAAGCGGCCAGTTGCGCACGATTGTGCTGCTCGGCGGCATCGGCGAGCGACGAGTTGGATTCAGCGACTCCTGGACCGCTGGAGACCAGTATCACCACCAGGCTCGCGGCGAAGAATTGCTTCATATTCTTCACAATCCTCTCCCGGCAGTTAGGTTCCGAAGGCCAACGATCATCATCCAGCGACACGTCTTCTAATAAAGCAACAGACGAATGGGATTCAACGATTTAGAGTTCGCGGCTGCAAACCGCTGTCAGCAACCGCTCGATCTCCACGACAAGCGTTTGCCGATCGCGCGTTGTGAACTGATGCAGTAGACGGCCTTTGAAGTCTCCCTCGTAAAGAACCAACCGGTAGTGGCCTTCAAACAAATCACCCTCCGGATACCAACCCAAGTCGAGCATCCGATTGAAGCGCGGCTGGATCATTTGCAACATGTCTTGCTTGAATAACCACCAGCGGTCCTCAATGGGAATCAGCTCGGCAACCGGATCGATTTCCCAAAGGCCGTTGTTGTAGTCAACATGCCAACCGGTCGGAATTCGCAGAGGTTGAAGACATATATTCATCAAGACGCCAAGGCGCCAACGTGCCTGCGCCGGTAGGTGAGAAAAAATCCGTGCGTTTCGTTGGCTTGGCCCATGTCAGCCAAGCCCCAGTGCTACTTTCAGACACCCGTCCGCCTTCCGCATGGCTTCGTCCGTCAGTTTCCCAATAACGTCTTGCAATCGGTCTTCACGCATCAAGGAAATCAGGTAGCCCGAAAAAAGGCTGTCCCGAGCGAAGCCTGCCGCCTGGCCTTCCGGCGTCGAAGCTTCAATCAGGAAGCAAGCCGGGTCCTCCTTGTCGTCCAGGTTGGTCGTAATCTGGGCGACCACGACATGCCGCAAACGCTGATTGTAAATATCGGCTTGGATAACGACGACCGGGCGTTTCTTGCCGCGCGTGCCTGAAGCGTGGGGGAAGCGGGCGTTAATGACCTGTCCGCGCTCAACGATCATAAACTTCCTTTCGTGAGATGATCTCCTCCGCTTCGTCGGCGAGCAAGTTCATCTCCTCGACCGTCCACGGCCCGGCGTCAGGCTCCGGGTCCATGCGGAGGTAGATGTCCCTGCGGAGGAGGACGCATTCCATGCCGCCCACGTTCAGTGTCACGGGTTCGCCTTTTGCCACCGCCGTTTGTTGTTCCGCACTCAAGTTCATTTCAGCTCCTTTGCAGCCATTTTAGCAGGCGGTGCAATCACGGAGCAGGTCGGCAGGCTCCATGAGACAATCTCCGCGCCACTTCCCGGTCGATTTCCTGCTCGGTCCAATCGCGCCGCTCCGCCCGCAGTAGGTTGCGCAACATATCCCGAGCCGAACGCCACATCCCCCAGGCAATGCGCAAGCGTTCCGCTTCCGTCTTCAGGCGCAGCACGGCTGCCATGTCTTGATCGACAATCTCGATGGTCTCCCGCATCGAAGTGATTCTCCCGCCGCACCCGCTAAAACAACTCCTCCACCTTCCCCTGGCTGTCGCCAAACTTGTCCAGCCGCACGCCTACCTTGTCCAGCAGCGTCAGGTGCAGGTTCGCCAGCGGCGTCGGCTGCTTGAAGCGGATGTGCCGCCCGCCCTTCATCTTCCCGGCAGCGCCGCCGGCGACGAGGACCGGCAGGTTGTCGTGGTCGTGCTGGTTGGGATTGCCCATGCCGCTGCCGTACAGCAGGAGCGAATGGTCCAGCAGCGTGCCGTCGCCTTCGCGCGTGGCCTTCAGCTTCGCGAGGAACTCCGCGAACAGCGAGACATGAAAGCGATTGATCTTGGCGATTTTCTCGATCTTCTTGGGGTCGTTGCCGTGATGGCTCAGGGGATGATGCGGTTCGGCGACGCCGATTTCCGGATAGGTCCGGTTGCTGGTTTCGCGCGCCAGCTGGAAGGTGATGACGCGGGTAACATCGGCCTGGAAGGCCAGGACTTGCAAGTCGAACATCAAGCGGGCGTGGTCGGTGTAGGAACTGGGCACGCCCACGGGGCGCTCGATGTCCCTCGCGGAGCCGGCGGCGGTGTTCGCTTCGGCGCGTTGAATGCGGCGCTCAACTTCACGAATGCTGTCCAGGTACTGCTCGACCCGGATGCGGTCGGCCGGGCCTAGCTCCTTGTTGAGCTGGGCGAACTCGCTCATCACGGAATCGAGCAAGCTGGCTCGGTTCTTCAGCGCCGCGCGGCGTTCCGCCGCGGTGCCGCCATCGCCGAAGAGCCGCTCGAAGACGATGCGCGGATGCGCCTCGCTCGGCAGTGGAGTCGTCGGCGAAGACCACGAGAGACAGTTGTGATAAACACAGGCGTAGCCGTTGTCGCACTGCCCGGCGAGCGTCATCAGGTCCATCGACAGTTCGAGCGACGGCAACTGCGTCCCCCGGCCGATCTGCTTCGCGGCCAGCTGGTCGGCCGTGGTTCCGAGATAGTAGTCCGCGCTTTCCGTCAGCTTGGCTCGGGCAGCGCTCAGGAATGCGGAGTTGGAGGTTGCGTGCGTGCCGGGGTAGGCGTTGCGCAGTTCCAGATTGCCGATGACCGAAACGTGCTGCTTGACCGGGTCCAGCGGGGCGAGCGTGAAACTCAGCTCGTCGAGACGTTCGCCGCCGGGCGGCGTCCAGCGCGTCACGTCGCAGCCCATCGGCATGTAGACGTAGCCGAGGCGGCGCAGGCGCTCCGGAGCGGCGGGAGTCTGCGCCTGCGCGGTCATGCTCGGAATCATGGCGTCCAGCAACGGCAAGGCCAGTGTGGTCCCCGCACCGCGCAGAAAGGTCCGGCGCGATAGCGCTTTCTTGGTGATAATCACGGCAATCTCCTCTGCTGAAACGGCGGGCTGGTCGTGAGGCCCACGACCAGCGCGGAGAAGCGGTAGTTCTGCGCCCGCGCGTCGCGGACGATCTGGCGGATGGCCGGCGCGTCGGAGGCTTCCGGCACCCGGCCCAGGGCGAAGACAAAGAGCTTTTCGGTCAGCGTGCGCGCCAGCAGTTCTGGACGTGCCAACAGCGCTTTTTCCAGACCGGCAACCCCGGCAAACGTGCTGCCGTCGGGCAGTCCGCCGGCCGCATCCACCGGCTGGCCCTCGGCCAGCAAGCGCCAGCGGCCCACGGCGTCGAACTGTTCCAGCGAGAAACCGGGCGGATCGATCAGGCGATGGCAACCGGCGCAGCTCGTCGAGGAGCGGTGCTCGGCCAGCCGCTCGCGGATGGGGAGACTCGCGGACACAGTGTTTTCTTGCAACGACGGTACGTCGGCGGGCGGCGGCGGGGGCGGCGTGCCCAGCAGGTTCTCCAGCGTCCACTTGCCGCGAATCACCGGCGAGGTGCGGGTCGCGTAGGAGGTGACGGTCAGCACGCTGCCCTGCCGCAGCAGTCCGCCTCGGTGGTGCTCGGGGCCCACGTCGATGCGGCGAAAGCGACTGCCGTAGATGTGGGGAATGCCGTAGTGCTTCGCGAGCCGCTCGTTGACGAAGGTGTAGTCCGCCTGGACCAGTTCGAGAACGCTCCGGTCATCGCGGAACACGCTTTCGACGAAGAGTTCTGTTTCCTGGCGGAACGCCTTCCGCAAGTTGTCGTCGAAGTCCGGGAACAGGCGCAGGTCCGGCGTGATGGATTCCAGATTGCGCAAATGCAGCCATTGCGCGGCGAAATTCGTCGCGAGGTTGCGCGACCGCGCATCCGCGAGCAACCGCCGCACCTGGGCTTCAAACACTTCCGGCTTGCGGAGTTCGTGGCGCTCGGCCAGGTCCAGCAATTCATCGTCCGGGATGCTGCTCCACAGGAAGAACGACAGGCGCGACGCGAGATCGAGGTCGCTGACTCGATAAGCAGTGCGGGGAGCAACGTCCTTCGGGTCTTGCTCGACCCGGAACAGAAACTGCGGATTGACGAGCACCGCAGCCAGGGCCTTTTCAATGCCTGCGTCGAAGTCCCCCTGCTCGCGTCCCTGGCGGTAGAACTTCAGCACCTTATCGAGGTTGGCCTCGGTGACGGGCCGCCGATAGGCACGGCGCAGCAACTTCGAGAGGATTTGCTTCGCACAGGCATCCTCGTCCGCACCTTTGGTGGGCGTGCTGGTAAAAAGGCGCTGCCGGCTGGGCGTCGTGCCGTGCCCCGTCGCGCGGTAGGGACCAGTCACAGTGACCTGAAAAATGGCCGGCGACTGGCGCGGATGGCGGTGCAGGTTCCAGCGCGCCGCGTAGGGCTGACGCTTGGTTTCGAGCAAGAGCGGCGCGTTTTGCACGAACGTCACGCCGAGATCGTGCGGCCCCGCCGTCAGCGCGATGCGAGCCTTGAGGTTCGCATCGATCTGGTCGTGGCCCTCGCCCTTCTCGGGCGGCTTGACGGTGAACGCTGCCAGCCGCTGGCGATCCACCAGCACTTCCATTTCGTGCGGTTCGCGCAGCCCCTCGACATGTTCGTTGCGGTCGCGTGTGAGCCAAACTTGGATGTCGTATTCACCATCCCGCGGCGCGGTGTAGGGAATCAGCAGGCCGCCGCGCGTGCCGAGGGGCAGACCCTTGACATGCCCCTCTTGCGTGACGTCCGCCGGCACGCGGAAGGTGTCGCTGTTGGGTGAAGTCGGCGTCCGGCCCACCGCCAGCCGGCTGATCTTCTCGGCGGCGGTGAGGTAGCGTTCCAGCAGCGTTGGCGAGAGATCGCCCAGCGGCGCGGTGTCGAAACCGTGATTGGCTTCATCCACCGGCAAGAGCGCGGCGGCGTCCACATCCAGTGCCAGGAGGTCGCGAATGGCGTTCTGGTACTCGGTGCGGTTCAGTCGCCGCAGGGTCGGGGTACGGCCGGGATCGGGCCGCGCCGCCGCCACGCGGTCCAGTTCCGTTTCCAGCGCGGCCACCATCGACTGATACGTCTTCTCGTCCGGCCGCTTGCCGAGGGGAGGCATCTGCCTGGCGGCCAACTTGCGCGCCACCTTCTCCCAGGCTGCCGGATGGGCCGCCAGGTCTTCAGTGCTCAGGGCATCGAGATCGAGGCCGGCCTTCTTGTCATCGCTGTTGTGGCAACTCGTGCAATGCTGCGTGACGAACGTCTTGACGGCAGCCCGATCCAGTTTCGCCTCGGACGCGGGGACAGGTTTCGCGTGCTGCTCGGCCCAGTACCCACTGACCGAGGCACTGGCCACGAACAAAACGGAAATCCAGAGGCGTGCGGAGATCGGGAAGGCTCGCATGACCGCGGACTCCGGAACCACGAAAGCAGGGGCAAGGTTGGGGGAGCGCGAGCGGGGACAATAGCCAGCGGGCCAGGCACGACCGCAGCGGTCGCGCTGGCGAACTCCACTCTACCTGTCGGCAGTGCGGAGTCAAGCGGTCACGCGGGTTTGTGCGAAATCAGGCAGGCGTTACGGTTCGGAGGTGCGACACACTAAACCAGACCACGATCGAGAAACTCGGGGACAATAGAAACCCATTCGGGATGCCATGCCCACGGCTTTGCGTAGGCATGGCACCCGCGAGTCTCGATCTGACGACAGATCATCGACGGCCGCATTTGATTACTGCCGCGACACCAAGCCCTTCTTGATGTGCTCGCCGAGGTTGTTCTTGCCCAGATAGATGTCCCAGACGGCGCGCGAGAACTTCGGGTTCTGAATGGTCAGGTCGGTCTTGTTCAGCACCTGGCAGTGCAGGCCGACGCCGGGGACGTGCGTCAGCCAGACGTGGTCGCCCTGCTTGATCGACAACCCTTTCATGAACGCGGACAGCTTGTTCACTTCATCGTTGAAGGCCGGTTCGGCATAGTTCAGGCGGATGGCGCTGCGAAAGGCCTCGGCCATGTCGTTGCCGTCCACGTCGCGCTCCATCACCAGCCAGAGGCGCTTCGGCATGTCGGCAGCGGCGAGTTCCTCCGCCGATTTCACCTTCATGCCTTCCTGCACATAGCTGCCGATCGCGTAGACGTTGAAGAGCAACTTCTTGCGCAGCGCGGTCCCGGTGCAGACGAACTTCACGTCCTTGCCGTTGATGCGGACCACCTGCGAGGCGACGTACTGCGTCTTGCTGCCGTCCACGCCGACGAGTTCGTTGGCGGTCGCGGAACCGATGCACAGGGCCAATACGGCCAGGGCAGCCAAGCGAATGCGAGTCATGGGTCTTGCTCCTTCTGAAAGACGCCGGCATGTTCCTCCGGCCGGCAAGCCTTGGAAATGCCCGACACGCTCCCATTTTGCAAGGCGAATCAAGGGCGGGACGCACTTCGGCTTGACGAACCTCGGTTCGGGTCGCTACGACTGCCTCGTCCGCGTACCGCCTGGGCAAGCCTGGCAAGATGTGCAGGTCGCGGGCCAGCCTGGGAACAGTGGTATCGAGGATAATTCGCGGGGGAGAAAGGGACGGCGTCCCATGTACTGGATCGCTGCGCTGGCGCTGACACTTGGAGGCCCTTTCGGCTTCCCGATGTGGGAGTGGAACCCGTCGCTCTTCATCGGCCTGACCTCCAGCGGCGGCTGGACCGGGCAGGCGTACGATTTTCATCAGTTCTTGCCGCCGGCTATCAATGCGCAACACCGGCTGTCGCCCGGTGAACAGTGGTACGTGAGTATCTTCTTTCGCGATACCCGCGGAAGCTGGGAGCTTCGCCGCGAGATACCGCGCCGCGAAGTGTCGGCCCTGCCGCCGCCATTAAGCGTGTTGCGGCCGACCGGACAGCAAGAACGGACCGGCAGTTTGCTGTTGAGTGACGAGGCGGCGCCGCGCGTGCCGGGTTGGAAGATGTTGCATGTGGATGTCGCCGAAGGCGACCACCTGCTCCTGGACCTGGCGGCTGCCGACGAGCGTGTCCGGCTGGCGAGCGTGAGGCGGCTCGGGCAACTCAAGCTGCGCTGCGCGGTGGGCGCGTTGACGGCCACGCTGCGCGACGATCCTTCCGGCGTCGTCCGCGAGGCGGCGGTCCGCGCGCTCACGGTGATCGGCGACACGGGCGCTTTGTTCGCTTTGCAGGAAGCCGCGGACGCCGATCCCGATGCCCAGGTGCGGCGCACGGCGCTGTTCGCCGTGGAGGTTCTGGAAGCGCACGCGACGCCTGCTGTTCCGGAAGCGCCGGCTACCAGCGAGCAGCTGTGGCGCTGGGGCCCTACTGGTTTTTTCAACTGACAGAATAGCGCCGTGCGCTCAGAGCACTTTGCAAACGGGTATAGCATCGGTCGCTACGGTCCGCACAGCGGACCCTACGATAATTTCGTAGGGTCCGCTGTGCGGACGCTGGCGACCCGTGGTGGGCCTACTCTGGGAGGGGGCGATGGGCGTGACCCTACGATAATTTCGTAGGGTCCGCTGTGCGGACCGCTCTAGCCGGTCGCAAAATGCTCTAGCCCGACGACATGAGATAGCCCTTCAGCACCTGGCAGAGCAGGGCGCAGCGCGAATCCCATTCGGGGTTGTTGGTCGGTGCGGGGCTGCCGTTGGCGGGGCGCATGACGACGGTGATTTGCAGGACACTCTGTTTCTTGGCGTCCTCTTGCTTGCGCATGTGCAATTCCAGGTCGATCAGCCCGTACTTGGGGCCGAGGCCGAGCCAGGAGAACAGGCTGCTCTTGCCGGCCCCCTTGAGGGCCTTGGAGTTGACCTTGAGCTGCACCTTGACCATGCCGGGCACGCTCTGCACGATCTTGCCGCCGACCTCCTCCACGAAGCCCTTGAGTTTGTAGGTCGCGATCTGCTCCGGCATGTAGGCTTCGAGGTGCTCGACGGTGGCGTTCAGGTCCACGGCATCGGCCGTCGGCAGCGCCGCGCGCGGCCCGGAGGCGGACGCAGCGACGGCCGTGCGTCCGGCCACCGTCGGGGCGGTTGGGGGCGGCGCCGCCGGCGCATCCTCCTCGGCAGGCTCCGGCTTGCTCTGGTAGGCGCTGACCAGGGCCGCCTCGTAGTCTTCGTGAAACTCGCGGGCGCTTTGCTGGCGGTCGCCTGGCTCCAGGGACAGCGCCTTGCGGATCACTTCTTCGACTGCCGGGGGAATGGCGTCGCCCAGGCCGATGCTGGCGAAGGTGATCGGCCCGTCCGTAGCCTGCGCGAGCAGCACTTCCATCGGCGTCGCGCCGGGGAACGGCATCTTGCCGCTGAGCAGCTGGTAGATGATGGCCCCGACGCTGTAGAGGTCGCCGCGGTGGTCCACTTCCTCGCCGCGCACTTGCTCCGGCGGCATGTAGCCCGGCGTGCCCACGGCGTATTCGGTCGGGCCGCCGGTCTTCTGCTCGGCCATCTGCGCCAGGCCGAAGTCCATGACCTTGAGCTTCTCGTGCGGCGTATCCGGGTCGAGAATCATCAGGTTGGCCGGCTTCAAGTCGCGGTGGACGACGCCCGCGTCGTGGGCGGCTTGCAGCACGTCGCAGAGCTGGGCCACGTAGCGGCGCAGGCGGGCGGGCGTGAAGCGGCCGTTCTTGGCCAGCAGCTTGTCCAGGCCGACGCCGGCCAGGAATTCCATGACGATGCACGGGCCTTGCGGATCGTCAAGGGAGGCGTCGTAAAAGAGGACGGCGTGCGGGTGCTTGAAGCGGGACATCATTTCCATTTCGCGGCCGAAGCGCTCGCGAAATACGGGATCGGCGGCGATGTGATCGTGCATCACCTTGACGACGACCGGCTCGTCCAGCTCCAGGTGGCGGGCCAGGAATACGCGCCCCATGCCGCCCTGCCCGAGCAGGCGAATGGTCTCGTATCGGCCCAGATAGACTTGGCCCACCATGGGGGGTTCTCGATGACCAGCAAGCCCGCCGAGGTCGTGCGCGGATCGGCCTTCCGCCGAAGACAGTCGCGACGTTCCGCGCACGGCGAGTGCTGGCGACAGGGGCGATTCCTCTAACAGAATCGTAACGGGTGCGACGGCCTGCTGGCAAGCAATTGACGAAGATTTGTGGTGATTTCGCGAACCTGTCGTGGTCCCCGCGTCCGGTGAGGCAACGTCCAGGGAGTTATTGCTCGACCTATTTCAAGCAGCAACTCCCTGGACGCTGCACCCGCGGCCTGAAAGATAGGGGTAGGAAGGACCGATTGGGTGCGGTCCCCCCTCCCTCCGAACCGAACGGGCGGGTCTCCCGCATTCGGCTCGCCAGTTGGTGGTCTTACCCCGAGGGGGATTGACACCATCGAACATGGGTCGCACTCAGGCTGTACAACCCCGGTTCGGCAAAGTAGGCGTTGGACCAACGCTGGTGGTCCGCACCACGTCCGCGGCCTGGCTGCCCCTGCCGTTGGCGCAGCAGGCCCCGCAGGCGACCGCGGACCCAGCTATCCAGGTCTGGATAGACCGTCGGAGAGCAGTGACCGAAGTACTCGAACCAGCCCCGCAGGGTCTGATTCAACCGCGCGATGATGCACGCCAGACTGTCGCCGCTGGTCCGCCGCGTCTGCGGTCGCACCTGGTCCTTCAGTTGCGCCAGGCTCTGCGGCCGAGGCAACCGCAGGCGGCCCCGGAATTCGTAGCCCAGGAAGCTGAAGCTTTCGGTGGCCGCCTCGACGATGCGGGTCTTGGTCGGATGCAGTTTCAGGCCGTTGGCCTCGACCCAGGTTTGCACCAGTCCCAACGCGCGCTCGGCGTCTGCTCGGCTGCGCCACAGGATCACCAGTCGAGTAGCCTGGGGGAATTACACCCCCAGGCTACTCGACTCGTCAGCGGCTGCGAGTGGCGGGAGGACGCCGAGCGGGTGCAGGCGCTGTTGCCGCAGCGGTTGCAGCGCTAGGGGCCGACTCTCCATCCGGACAAAACTCGGCTGCTGGACTTTCGGCGACCGCCGGCGGACCAGCAGCGCGGGAAAGGGCCGGCCACCTTCGACTTCCTGGGCTTCACGCTGCGCTGGCAGCGCGCCCGGCGCGGTCGTTGGCGGTTGAGATACCAGACACGGGGTGCGCGTCGGCGACGGGCGCTCGCGTCCGTCTACGCCTGGTGCCGGGGCCACCGGCACCAGGCGCTTCCGACGCAGCACGCCGCGCTGTGCAGGCGCTTGCAGGGTCATATCAACTACTTTGGGGTAAATGGGAACTCCAGGAGTTTGGCCTGTCGGGTGTACCAGGCGCAGCACGCCTGGTACCAAGGGCTGCGCCGTCGCAGCCAACGGACGCGCCTGACCTGGCAGCGGTTCCAGGACCTGTCTGGTGGAAATCTCCTGGTCCGAATCCAGCGAGGGCCCCGGTCGGGCAACCGGCTGGGGCTACTCGACCCCGGCACTTCTCTCGGTTGCTAATTCGGGATTTTCGTCGTAGCTGTCCGCGCATTGCCCTTCCGCCTAGACTGCTTCCATCTGTCCGCCCCGTCGAGGAAGCAGTGAGCGCAAGCCTGGAAACCTTTAGCTGGCTGAGCCTGGCGGCCCTCGGTGCCGGGGCCATCAACGCCCTGGCCGGCGGCGGCACGCTGTTGACCTTTCCCGCGCTGCAAGCCGTGGTTGGCTCGGTGACCGCCAACGCCACCAGTTCCGTCGCGCTGATGCCCGGTTCGCTGGCCAGCGCCTGGGGCTACCGGCGTGAAATCCGCCAGTCCGCCGGGCACCTGCTGCTGCTGATGGTCCCCAGCCTGATCGGCGGCGGCGTCGGTTCGTTGCTCCTGATCCTGCTGCCCGAATCGGTCTTCGACGCCCTGGTCCCCTGGCTGATCCTCTCGGCCTCGGTACTCTTCCTGATGCAGCCCGTCGTGGTCAAGCTGCTGCCGAAGCGCGACGAGAACGCGCCGCGCCCCACCCGCACTGCCGTGGGTGTGGCGCTGTGCCAGTTCGTGGTTGCGGTCTACGGCGGTTACTTCGGCGCGGGCATGGGCATCTTGATGCTCAGCACGCTGTCGTTCATGAATTACGCGAACATCCACGAGATCAACGCCATCAAGTCCTTGCTGGCCGCCTGCATCAACGCGGTGGCCGTGGTGATCTTCATCGTCGATGGCCGCGTGGCCTGGACCTATGGTCTGCCCATGACCATCGCCACCGTGCTGGGCGGTTACCTGGGGGCCGTGCTGGCCCGCCGCATGAACGTCCGCGCCGTGCGCTGGCTGGTGATCGTCATCGGCTTCGGCCTGTCGGCCTATTACTTCCTGAAGTAGCCCTCATGGACGCCAAGCTCATTATCGCGGCCACGCAGCGCTGGATCGAGACCTTCGTGATTGGCCTCAACCTGTGTCCGTTCGCGCAGCGGGTCTTCCAGGCGGGCAAGATTCGCTACGTCGTCAGCGCTGCGACCACCGAGAAAACGCTGCTGATGGACCTGACCCGCGAGTTGCAGTCGCTGGCGGCGATTCCCATCACCGCCGTCGAAACCACGCTGCTGATCCACCCGCAGGCGCTGACCGACTTTCTCGATTTCAACGACTTCCTCGATCCCGCCGAGCACCGGCTGGCCCAACTCGGCCTGGAAGGCGTCATCCAGCTGGCGACCTTTCACCCGCACTACCAGTTCGCCGAAACCGAACCAAACGCCGTCGAGAACTTCACCAACCGCTCACCGTATCCCATGCTGCACCTGCTGCGTGAGGAAAGTATCTCGAATCTCGCGGCTAATCCGGACGAACTGCTGGCCATTCCCGAGCGCAACATCGAGACGCTGCGCCGGCTGGGCCGCGCGGCGATCCTGGAACGGTTACAGTCCATCGCGGAAGGCAGCCAGCCCGAGAAATAGGCGACGGCCCACCCCTCCGTGCTCCGGTGTGGCCCCGGAGACTCCAGGTCCGCCACTCCGCCACTCTGCCACGCGGGAAATTTGGCGGACCTGGCAGTTCCAGGGCGGCAAGGCTCGGCTGCAAGAGGGCGGCGCGACACCGGTTCGAGGACGTTGCTCCAGCGCGCCGAACCATCCTGGCGAAGCCAGCCGGGCCGGGTTAGAATCTCACCTCTTCCCGCTGCCCGCCCGCACCCCGCCGGGCTGTCCCACAGAAAGGAACCGCCCTTGCCCCTCGAAGCCAAACCGCTCTTTCGGCCCGACGTGCTGCGCCCCCACCTGGCCGCCTTCGAGTTGCCGCCGCGCGTGGCTGACTGCCGCCAGGAACTGGCCGACTGGGCCACGCTGCTCGGCTCGCCGGACGCCGACAAGAAGAAGGAAAAGGAACTGCTGCCCGACTTCCTGACCGACTTCTTCTACCACCTGCTCGGCTACACCGGCCCGGCCAGCGGCCCGGTATACACCATGTCGCGCGAGCAGCATGTGGTGGTGGACGGCAAGTTCGCGGATGCGGCGCTGGGCCGCTTCGGACAGGGCAAGGACCAGTTCACCGTCGCCGTGGAGGGCAAGGGGCCGAAAGACCCGCTCGACCTGCCGCACGCCGGCCGCAAACTGTCCGCCGTGCAGCAGGGCTACGAGTACGCCATCAACCTGCCCTGCGACTGGGTCGTCACCTCGATGCGCCAGACCCGGCTCTACCACAAGGGCTCGACGCAGCAGCGCTTTGAAGCCTTCGCCGCCGTGGATCTGGCTCAACGAGCGGGCCCCGAAGCTCGTTCGTGAAATACGATACTGATAGACCGTGGACCTTTCGTCGGCATCACCGCTACAGTTGCTGAATGCGTCGTGGCTCTGACATTCTGATTCAGTTCGGTCAGCGAGTGCGGCAACTCCGCAAGGAAGCGGGCCATTCCCAAGAGGGGTTTGCCGCGAAGTGCGGACTGGATCGGACCTATGTCGGAGGAATCGAACGCGGCGAACGCAATGTTGCGTTGCGGAACATTGAGGTCATGGCCCGGACCCTCGGCGTTTCCCTTTCGGAGTTGATGGAGGGGCTGTAGCAGGAGGCCCACGATGCGGGCCATTGAGTTTTATTCGCACAAAGGCGGCCAGGCGTTCATCAAGCAGCACCACCAAAACGAACTGGACGAAGTGATTGCGGCTATCGAATCGACCGACGCGGTGAAATGCCTGCGTAAAATCTCCAAAGAGAAGAGGAAGGGCCTTATTTTCCACCCTGCCACGCTCAATGTGGCGATCAAAACTTACTTGCATCCCTTGGGATGGACGGAAAAGGCCACAAGCAAGAACAGCAAGAAGGGGTTCAAGGAGCCACGAATCACCTTCGGCCAAGGTGCCTTCCGGGAAATGGATGGCATCAAGAACCAAGTGGGCTTGGAGATCCAATTCGGAAAATACGCCTTCATGGGATACGACATTTTCTCAAAAATGCCGATATTCGCGAAGAGGAAGAGGATTGAGTGTGGCATCGAAGTGGTCGCTGTCGCCGATTTAGTGAAGGAGATGTCAACGGGCGTCAGTTCATTCAAGCAGATCATCCTCGATATGGGCGAGCGCGGCGTGGCTGACCTCGACATTCCGACGTTGGTCGTCGGGATCGGGCTGACCGACAAGGAAGAGAAAGGCTGTGCGCAGAAACGACTGCGCTTTACCGCGAATCGCGAGAAGATGATCGCAGCCGGCGACGTGGCCCGCCCTGGCAAAGGAAGTAGTCCTGGCCCAAAGGGAGCCGAAAGCATCTTTGAGGAGGCCGAGAAAGAAGAAGAGGCCGAGGAAGAAGCAGATTCAGAACAGATTTGAGCTGTCGCCGTTCGTGTCCACAGATTCCCAAGGATTTTTCGTCAGCTTGCAGTTAGGGCCAGGAATGTAGACTGGTTTACCCATAGGCCGCGTGAGCAGCGAACCGTCCCACGCTGCTATGACCCGTTCGCGGGCGACCTGCACATATTCTGGCACGACATCTGCTCCAGCACCGCGTCTCTTGTGCTTGACCGCAGCACAAAGTGCTGACCCCACCCCCATATACGGATCAACAACCAACGATCCTGGTTCCGTCATGGACAGCACTAACCGCTCGATCAATTCCACGGGAAATTGACAGGGATGGGTCGTCTTCTCGATGTGGTTGTGCTTCACGTTAGGCAGTAACCAAAGTTCGCCAGGATTCTTTCACAGGGGGTTACATGACAATTGGCCGGCTGTGGGTCCTTTATAATCCTTCTTGCCGGGATACTTTTGGGGTACTCGCACCGGATCCAGGTCGAAAATGTAGTCGTCTGACTTTACGAACCAAATGATTGTCTCGTAACGGCCTGAGAAACGCTTGGTGCAATGCAAACCGTGCTCGAAGTGCCAGATGATCCGATTCCTCAGTCGCAGGCCGAGTTTCTTGCAGATTGGGTAGATCAGGGTGTCCAACGGGAAGACTTCCCCATCCTTGGCGATGTGATTTCCTACTTGCCAGCACAGGCTGCCGTTGTTGGCTAGTATGCGGACGCACTCGGTAAGGGTTTCCTCCTGAGCAGCCAAATAGTCCTCAAGTGTGATGACCTTCTCGTAAGACTTGCCGATGTTGTATGGCGGAGATGTAACCACCAACTGCGCCGCGCCCACTGGGAGTTGCTTCAGCAGGCCAAGCCGGTCACCCGAGAAAAGGGTCACATCGTTTGCCGGCGAATAGAACTCGGCAATTACGATGGGCCCACTTTCCGGGCCGTGATTGAACAGTCCGTTTGGGGTGTCTGCACGTCGCACCTTGCGAGCCATGTTTTCCCTCCTTCTGCATCCCCAAGGCATTAGGGCCACCTTGTCGATGAGGATTATAAGTATCATTATTCGAGCTGTCAATGACTGTGCCTGCGTCTCGCCACTCTGACCACGACAACCGTGGCCAGTTTGCGGGAGGAGCACGGCCGGACCATCGAACCGGCCCGCTTGCTGGCGACCGAGGTTTTGACCCTGGAACGGCAAATCAGCGACCTGGTGAACGCAGCCTACGGCCTGACGCCGGACGAAATTCAGCTGATGTGGGACACCGCCCCGCCGCGTATGCCGCTTCCCCGGCCGCAATAGCGCCAGCGTTCTTCGAGGTGCGAAGGGGTGGCACGTCCCTCGGTACTCCGAGGGCGTGCGAGCGACGTGCCCATTGCCGATGGTGAAGTCGCT
>JAEUIF010000281.1 GCA_016795185.1 Planctomycetia bacterium
CCCGCTGGGACCGTACAGGTCGAGGATGGCTTGCGGCTCCTTTTTGAAGTCGAGCGCGGCGGTCTTGTCGCTGCGCATCAGCCTCCAGGCGCGCTCGTAACTGGACAGGTGCGCTTTCACGGCATCGTGGCGGAACTGCTCAAGGGCGCTCTGTTGAACATCTTGCAGCAGCTGGAAGCGGTCCGCCGTCCGGGCCTCGTCCACGGCAGAGCGCTGGTTGGTAATGCTGCTGCCGGCCAGGTTCAACGGCGCGAACTCGGCCCCCAGGAAGCCAGCCCGATGATAGGGCTTGGTGGTGCCGTTGGCGCCCAGGTTGATGAAGCTGGGCAGGCTCAGGTCGCGGTCGCCATTCTCACGAGCGACAATCGCGCCGAGCGTCGGGTAATCGATGGCCTGGTTCGCGCGGTAGCCGGTGTGCATCAGGTACTGGCCGGCACCGTGGTTGTTGAGACCAGTAGCCATGCTGCGAACAATGACCAGGTCCTTCAACGACGCGGACAACTTCGGCAAGTGCTCGCTGAGGTGGATGCCGGGCACGCTGGTGGCGATGGTATCGTACTGCCGGTTGTCCGCGCCTTTGTCGGGGATGTTGAAGGTATGAATCTGGCTGGGACCGCCATCCATCCACAGCAGAATGCACGCCTTGGCCTGCTTGCTGGTGCGGGTTTCGCCGGCCCGAAGGGCCAACTGGGGCAACCAGCCCGAGGCAGCCGGAGCCAGTAGCCCCGCCAGGGACGCCTTCAGACATTCGCGCCGTGAGAGTGCTCGATCCAGGAGGGTCATGGAGTGAAACTCCTTCGGACTTGCAAGGGTGGGGTGGATGACGGCGCAGCAGCCTCAATCAATGGTTGAACATGAACTCGGCACTGTTGAGCAGCACCCAGTAGACGTCTCCCAGCGGATCGGCCCGAGGGCCGCCCGGATACTTCTCGATGTGCCGCAGCATGCGTGTCAGCTCGGCTTCTCGCGGCTCCCTGCTCAGAACCAGCAGATAGATGCGCCGCACGGCTTCGCGCGGGGAAGCTGCGCCAGCCAGGATCGGCTTGAGGGCTTCCCCGGTGAAGACCTTGCCTTCACCATTCATCAGTCGCAGCGCCTCCTGCAATCCCCGGCTGTATTCGGCGGGATGGCTGTCTCCCTCGTCAAACATCTCCAGGAAAGTGGTGCGGGCGGCGATGACGGCGGGCTTGTTCTTGTCGTTGGTCTCGTGAGCTTCCTTCAGCGCCGGCGCCGCGATGTACAACGACCGCAGCAGCACAGCACCGGTCATTTCCTTGAGCGCCTGATGGCTATACAGCGTCTGGTCCGCCGCGTTGCCGGTCGTCGGCGTGCTGCTGCGCTGGTACACCTGGCTGCGGCAGATGCAGCGGATCAATTCCTTGAGTTTGAAGCCCGAGGCGCTGAACTCCTGGGCCAACTCCTGTAGCAACTCGGGATGAGACGGCGAGTTGTCTTCCGACATGTCGTCCACTGGCTCGACGAAGCCGCGGCCAAGCAGCTGGCCCCAGGTACGGTTGACCATGGCGCGGGCGAACCAGGGATTGTCAGCAGCCGTCAGCCAGGCTGCAAAGGCGGGCCGGTGCGGACCGTCCGCCTTGAGATCCGGTTCGATGCCGCCGAGGAAGCGGGCGCGGACCAGGCGATCGCTCGGCTGGCCGTTGGCTCCCTCGATGGCAATGACCGGCTCGGGCCGCACTGCCGGGACGCGGTAGAATCGCTGGGCCTTGGGATTGCTGTAAACCAGCTCGCGGCCTTCCCTCGGGCCTGGCTCGATCACCTCGCCGCCGCCCTGGTTGATGCTGGGATAGCGAGTCCGCTCGAAGAAGGCCGCCACCCCCCAGAAATCGGTGCGCCGCCAGCGGGCCAGCGGATGGTTGTGGCACTGGGCGCACTCGATGGACTGCCCCAGAAAGAGCCGGGTGCTGGTGGCCGCCAGGAGTTTCGGTTGCGGCCGGCCGTCCATGGTGTGGCCGACCACGTAGGCCGCCGCCACGTTGCTCGGCCCCTTGGTCTTCTGATTCGGGTTGGCCGAGGGCACCTTGCCGGTCGCGGTGATCAAGTCCGATACGATCGCATTCCAGCCGCGATCCCGGTTGAACCCGTCCGCCAGCCACGCCTGAAACTCGCCGTGCGGGATGTTGCGATACACCTCCGAAGTCTTCGGGACGAGCAGCCGTTCCCAGATCAAACCGAAATGTTCGCCATAGGCAGGCGACGCCAGCAGCTGGTCGATCAACCGGGCGCGCTTGTCCGGCGTCTCATCCTGGAGAAACGAAGTGGTCTGCTCGTAGGTGGGGATGCGGCCGGTCAGATCGAGGTAGACGCGGCGGAGGAACTCAGCGTCGTCGGCCCGCGGCGACGGTCCGACTTGCGCGGCCCGCAGCCGCTCGTCAATGAGCTGATCGATGCGCTGGACCATAGCGGTCAAGCCGCGCGGCTTTTGTCCGTTAGCGCTGGGCTGCAATTCGGGCGCGGTGATGGTCTGCTGGGCGGCGGCGACGGTGGCGGGCGCCCCAGCCAGCACCCAGCGGCGAATCACTTCCTTCTGGTCATCGGTCAGCTTGGTTTCGGTGGCAGGCATCTTGTCAGTGGCAATGAAGCCCCAGAGCAGGCTCTCGCGCAGCGACCCCGGCACCACGGCCGCTCCCGTCTTCCCGCCCTTGAGGGTGCTGGCCCGTGTCCGCAGGTCGAGTTGGTTGCGCAACTCCTTTTCGCCGTGACACTGGAAACAGTGCGCTGCCAAGAGCGGCCGAACGTCCTGCTCGAACGAGGGCACGGGCAGTTCCCCACCGTGAGCCAGCGAACTACCCAGAACCAGGACCAGCCAGCCAATTCCCAGCTGAACCGTTGGCCAACAAACGAGATAACGAAACATGGGCCTTGGCTCCTCACGGAAACGTACAACACCGGGCAGGCATGGCCTCCCCACGGCAGGGGCAGGGACATTCAGTGATGGTCCCCTGTCAGGGCGTGTGGCCAGCAGGGCCGATACATACAAGTACCGTCGGCAGTTCGATCAAACAGGAATCAGGAGTGGCCACCTGCCATGACGCTGCCCAGAATACAACGGAATCAAGAGAACGCTTCCGGCACCGGTTTGGCTCCTCGGTCGAGGAAGGTCATCGGCCGATTCTCGCGGGACAGGTATTCCTTGTGGTAGTCGATGCCCAGCGCGTGGCACATGGTCGCGAGGAACTCCTGGGCGTTGACGGGCCGGTCGGTGACTTCGCCGCCCTTGGCGTCCACCTTGCCGATGACCTGGCCGCCCTTGCTGCCGCCGCCGGCCATCCAGGTGGTCCAGGCCTTGGCATAGTGACCCGCGCCGAGCGTCTGGTTGTACCCGCTGTCGGCCAGCTGCGGCGTCCGGCCGAACTCGCTCATGAAGACGACCAGCGTGGTCTCGAACAGGCCGCGCTGCTTGAGGTCTTCGAGCAGGTAGGCCAGCGTCGGGTCGAGGTACGCGGCCCGACGCTTGATGTTATTGACCGCGCCGCCGTGGTCGTCCCAACCGTCGAGCGTGACCTCGACGAAGGGCACGCCGGCCTCGACCAGTCGGCGGGCGAGCAGCAGCGACTTGCCGAACTGCGATTTCCCGTAAGCGTCGCGCGCCTCGGCCGGCTCGGCGTCGAGGTCGAACGCCTTGACCTTGTCGGAATGCAGCAGTTGTAGCGCCTTGCGGTAGTTGGCCAGGTGCGCGGCGGCGGCGGCCGACGGACGGACGGCTTGGCCTTGCGCCTCGAACTCGGCGAGCAACTTCGCGGATTCGTCGAAGGCGTCGAGCCCGATGGCGGTCTTCAGGTTCTCGATTCCTTTGGCGGGGTCATTCACCGGGACGGGGGCGTGCTTGGGACCCAGATAGGCGGGCACGGAACGGTGCAGCGGGCCACTGCCCAGACCGTCGGCGCCGGCGTAAACGCTGACGAAGTTCGGCAATTCGGCGTCCGACAGGCCGAGTTCGGCCGAGCCGATATTGCCCACGGACGGATAGGCGACCGTGCCGTTGGGGTTGTAGCCGGTGTGCATCAGCACGCGGGCGCGCTCGTGGACGCTGTTGCCGGTGCTCATGCCGCGAATCAGGCAGATGTCGCCCATCCGGGCGCCGAGTTTGGGAAAGTACTCGCAGAACTTGACGCCCGCCACGGCGGTGTCGATCTGCTGGTTCTGCGCCTTGTAATCGGGCACCGTGAAGGTGTGGTGCTGGCTGACGCCGCCCTGCATGTGCAGCATGATGCATGCTTTCCGCCGGGTCGGCTTGCCGTCGGCCGCGAACGCCAGCCGGGGCAGGAGCCACCCGGAAGGCGACATGCCGACCACGCCCGCGGCGGTGAACCGGAGCAGATCGCGACGCGAAATCGTGGGGATAAGGCTCATGAATTTCTCCAGACGCTCACGTGGGACGGCTTCTGGACCGTCCGGACGCGAATCAATGATTGAGCATGAATTCGCTGCTATTGATGAGGACCCAGACCACGCGGGCGTAGCCCTCGCGCAGCGACGCTTGACGGGCGACAAAGCCAGTGAATTTCGCACGTTCCTCGGCGGTCGGCTGGCGGCTCAGCACGGCCAGGAATAGCCTGTCGATGACTTCGGCGGCGGGGCGGTCGTCCTGGGCCAACCTCTCGACGAGCTTGCCGCCCGTGTTGAAGTTCGGCTGGTTCATCAGCTTCAAGGCGTGGGGTACGCCCAGCTTGAGTTCCGTCGGTTCGTCCGCCTCGCCGGGGCCGCGAAACGCCGCGACGAAGACCGAACGGGGCGAGGGCGGCGGCGGGGCCTTCGGGTTGGGCTTCTTGTTCGGATCGGCGGGAGGCGCGATCTCGGGCACCTCCAGGGCGACGCAGAGCGTGTCGTACAGTTGCTCCGGCGTCAGCACCTTGGCCGGCATCCGGGCGAACAGCGCCTCGGCCTCCGGCTTTTCGTTGCCCGGCGCCACGCCGCTGGTCCGCTGGTACGCCTCGCTGTTGCACATGCAGCGGACCAAGTGCTTGAGGTCGAACCCCGACGCGATGAACTCATCGGTGAGCGCTTCCAGCAGCGCGGGGTGCGACGGCGCGTTGTGGTCGCCGAAATCGTTGAGCGGATTGACGAACCCGCGGGCGAAGAAGTGCGCCCAGAAGCGGTTGACCGCCGCGCGGGCAAACATCCGGTTGTCCTTGCCCGTCAGCCAGGCGGCGAACGGCTGGCGATGACCCTGGCTGGGGTCCAGCTCGGCCTTGCTGCCATCGAGGAAGCCGGCGGGAATCTTCTTGCCGCCGTTGCGAGCCTCGCCATCGTTGGGAATGGTGATGCTGATTTCCTTGAGAACCGTCGGCTGCTTGTTGGGCTTGGGCGGAATCAGGTGCCTTTCCTCCACCCCCTTGGTCATCTTGTTCTCAACCTTCTCCATGCGCGCGGTCTGGCCGAAGAACGCCGCCAGGGACCAGAAGTCGCCCTGCTTCCACGGGCTGAACGGATGGTGGTGGCACTCAGCGCACTGCAATTGCACACCGAGCAAAACCTGGCCGATGTTGCCCGCCAGTATCTTTGGCGTGAACTGCCCATTCATGTCGCCGTTGTAGTAGAAGAACAAGCCCTGCGGTGCTTCGCTGATCGGGCCTGCGGCGGTGAGGATACCGCGCACGACCTCGTCCCAGGGCTTGCCGGCGTTGAGTTCCTTGCCCAGCCACTCCACGAACGGCCCGCTGTCGGGAGGCCGCTGGTTCACCGTGGCCAGGTAAAACAGGTTGACCCACCGCTCGGCGAAATGCCGGCCGAAGTCGTCGGAGGCCAGCAGCGCGTCAATTAGCTTGGTGCGCTTCGAGGGGTCACCGTCGGCCAGAAACTTCTCGGCCGCCACGCCCGACGGCGGCTTGCCGGCGATGTCGAGGTAAACCCGGCGGAGGAACTCGGCGTCACGCGCGCGCGGCGAGGTCGGCACCTTCGCGGCCGTCAGCCGGTCGGCGATTTCCCGGTCGATCAGCGCCGCTGCCTCGGCCGGCTTCAGGGCAGCGCGTGTCACGGACTGGTCTGGCTTGCGCTCCACGCCCTTCGCGCCGGCGGCGATCCAGGCCCGGATAATCGCCTTGTTGGCGACGGAAACTTTGTTGTCCGTCTGCGGCATGACATCCGTGCTGAGCTTCTTCCACAACAAACTTTCTTCCGGTTTGCCCGGAATGATTGCCGCGCCGGAGCGCCCGCCCTCGAGCAGCGTGGCCAGGGTGCGGAGGTCGAGGCCGTTGCGCTGATGGACCCCGCCGTGGCACTGCAAGCAATGGGCATTGAGAATCGGCAGCACATCGGTTTCAAAGGCGGGCTGTCGAGCGGACTCGGCGGCCGTACCGCTCGCGGCGGCCGTTCCCATCAGCAGACATAGTGCAAAACCGGTGGCGCGCATGGCCGACGCTCCCATCATGAGGCGGGACTGCATCAGAGGTTGCCGGGAAGGACTGGGCAACGACCTTCCGGCCGGGGATGCCGATAAGCAGGCAGGCACTTCCAGGTACGGGATCGGCGAGGATCAGACAGAATTTCCGGGAACGGTTTCCAGTGAAGTAAAGTGTGTAGCGGTGGCTGTTTCAGTGGCGCCGCGGAAAGCATGCTGACTGGAAATGCCCTCCGCGCCACCTGGAAGAGACGAGGTTTTCCGATTGGCCAGACTACATTCAGTTAATATGAATCCACATTCACTTTGAGTCCGTTGCCGTGGGGTGACACCCCGACGCCCTTACGGTTGTGAGGAAGCCGCCTGCTCGAGCTCCGGACCGGAACTCGGTGCCGGGAGTGAGGGGAGACGACCGGCGTGCTTTCGCTACTGCAAACGCCATGCGGATGAAGCCGGAAGCACTCCAGAAGTTGATGTGACACAAGTCGTACCTGACGACGCTTGTCGGCCGCGCCGTTGAAGGCGCGGATGACGGCTTCTTCCAGCAGATCACGGCCACGCGGATGGAGCAGCTTCAATTCGGCCGCGCCGTTGAAGGCGCGGATGATATGCCAGCCAAGGATATAAAACTGGTTCTTCCGGGTTTCCGGTGGGTAAAAAATCGCCTCTTGGAGGCTAGGGTCACCAAAAAGCGTTCCAAATTAGCCGGTTATTGCGGGTACAGCTCCAGCCCGCCACAGTGAAAGTAGATGGCAATCTTCATGTGTTCC
>JAEUIF010000284.1 GCA_016795185.1 Planctomycetia bacterium
GTCGTACGTAGTTCCGCCTTCAGGCGGTCAATCGCTCGACCGCCTGAAGGCGGAACTACGAACAGGAATCACAACAGACTATCAGTTCGCACCCGAGCTAATGTTGACCGCGTAGCTGCCGGTCGAGCCACCGCTGCCCGGCAGCGGCGCGATGCGCAGGTAAAGCTTGCCTTCGATCGTGGGCACCTTCTCGAACTTGCGGCCGATGACGATGATCTCGCCGCCGTCCTCGCCGATGCGGCCGATCAGCTGGCCGGGCAGGTACTGCGCGCCGTTGCCCCGGCCGTAGTTGCGGTTGCCGTCGGGGCCGGACAGCGCGCCGCTGCCCGGCGATTGCACGCCGTAGAGGTCCACTTCACCGGAAGCGGTCACGCTCAGCTGCACATCGGGCTGCACGGTGAAGCCGGTGTCCATCCACTGCACGTTGTTGCCGCCGTAAGTCATGGCATCCACGGAGACCTTGACCTCGCCCACGACGGCGGTCGATTGCAGGTTGCGCAGGTCCACGATCTTGAGCGCGACCTCGCCGAAGTGCTCGGTCTTGGCCTTCACCGTGGCGCCGTCAATCCGGCCCGCGATGGTGAAGGTGTGGGTGTGGACCAGGTCTTCCGTGCGGCTCTTGAGCTGATCGGCGGGAATCTTGGTGCGAATCGCCTTGATCATGTCCTCGATGCGGCGGGTGGTGTCCAGGTCCTGGCCCTTGGACAGCTTCAGCAGGGCCGGGTAGGACAGCCGGCCCATCGTCACCAGGTCCTTGGCCGCGTTCTCGCGCAGCTGGAAGTTGTCCTTGGTCAGGTTCGCCAGGGCCTCGTCCAGCTTCTGCTGGATTTCGGGCGACAGGCGGAAGCCGAAGTCGATGCGGCGCACGTCGGCGGTCGGCACCTTCAGCTTGCCGTACTTGGTTTCAATCTCCAGGAATTCCTGGACGAAGACCATGCGCACCTTGGTGCCGTCGTGATAAGACGCGATGGTTTCGAGCGGGTTGTGGACCGCGGGTTTCTTGTCATCGGCTTTCTTGTCGTCCTGGGCGGCCTGACCGATGGCCAGGGGCACGGCCAGGATGAGCGTGGCCCAGCGAATGGTGCGCGACATGTCGATC
This sequence comes from Planctomycetia bacterium, assembly GCA_016795185.1. GTDB lineage: Bacteria > Planctomycetota > Planctomycetia > Gemmatales > Gemmataceae > JAGVLI01. Next base: position 1,100 of record JAEUIF010000284.1, read on the forward strand.
TCCTGCCAGGGAAGCGATGGGTTGGCCTATCACTATAGACGATGGTTGGCCGGCAACCTCACGTCGAGGCGGGCCGGTTTTCCGGGAGCCTGGGTTCCAGACGGGGAGAGCGTCACAATCCTGTGTCGGTAACGGCCGCCCGTTACAGCGTTCTAACACGCGAGGCCGTCAAAAGTTGGCGGCGTGCTAAACCGCAAGCGGGCAACCCTTTTCCAATCCCGAATTAGCCTATGCCGCCGACCGCGGGCGGAGCAAGTAATTTCTCGGTAACACTCAGGGCGCCTTCCGGGGCGGCACTTCCTTCAGCAAGCCGCGCTGGGTTTGCAAGTGAATCAGTGCCCGGTCCATCATCCGCTCGCCGGCTCCCAGTTCGGCCGGGGCGACCGGCGCATCCGTGCCGTAACCCTTTTCGGTAACGGCTTCGATGGTCGGGAAGTACTGCTGATAGTCGTTGCAGTAGCCCAGGAACAGCAGGTGTTCGAGCCGCGCCCGGCGTTTCAGGTGCAGGGCCTGGCCGCAGAAGAACTCCCCCGACACACCCACCAGGCCAATCTGGCCGTCGAGCAGAGCCACGGTCAACTGGGGCCGCACGCCGGGCCGATACTCCTGCTCGTAAAACGCTACCAACCTGGGAAAGAACGCGAACCCCAGCGCCGCCTTGATGAGCGGATTGCCCAGGTCCAGCCTCGGCTTGAACGTAAACTCCTCTTCGTCGATGCGCAGACTCGGCGCTTTATTGGCCGCGCAACGAATCTTGCCCGCCAGCGCCAGGACTTCGCGGGCCAGCGCCTGGCCGAACTTCTCGGGGCCGGACTCGTTGGGCAGATATGGCGACAGGTCGCCGGCGGCCCCTTGCAGAAACAGGCACTGGCCGCCCAACTCCTTCTCGACCACGGATGCCAGCACGCCGGGGAAATCCGCCGAGAACTTGCGGCCCTTGGAGTCTTGCAGCACCGCGTGAGCGGCGAAGTTGACCAGGTGAGCGATGGGCTTGCCGTCCGCGTCTTCGAGACGCAGCACCAGCAGTTCGCGGTCCACGGGGGCATCGGCCCGCTTCGAGTGCCGGTTGCGGTTCAGGGCGACTTCCTTCGACGCGATGCCCAGCCGGGCCGGCTTTAATTCCTTGGCCGCCGCGACGATGACGTCGCCCAACTTGGTTTCGAGGGAGCGAACGTAGGGGGCTTGCGGCGTGGGCCAGTCGTCAAGTTCGAGCACCGGGCCATGATGGGTATGACTGGCAACCAGCAACACATGATCGATCCGGGCGTCGCGCTGGATGCGGGCGCGGATCGCCACCGTGGACTGGCGGGTCGGCGCGCGGCCCAGGTCGAGGCTGACGATGGCCAGGCGCTGGTCGCCGACTTCGAGGACCACCGCACGGGCCTTCAGCGGATCGAGCACGCCCTCGCTTGGTGCGTCGTGCCGCGCGGCGTAACCCCACATGGGGAAACCGATTGGCGGGGTGATGTCGATGACGGCCGCGCCGGCGCGCGGTTCCTGGGCGTGGCCTGCCAGGGGCCAGCCCCCCAGTAACAGCAAGCATCCCCACCACAGCCAGCCCGCGCGATAACATCCGTGCGACATCATCCACTCCTTCGTAAACGGCCGGGCGAAATCGGCTTGACAGCCCTCGCCCGAAAGCCCTCAGAAGTCTTGACACGCCCCAGGGATCACTCTACAGTAGGCCCACTGGAAAATAGCGTCCCTATTGTGACCGTATCCCGCTGGGACGGGAAGCCTTTCTGCGGGGAGGCAAACCAAAGTGGGCGCTAGCCAGCCATCATTCCTTTATCGAGAAGCTATCGTGTCGTCCGCTTCGACACGTGCGTGTATAAACCCGGATTGCCACGCCCAGGCAGTCCATGACCCGTGGCCATTTGCCGCGGCCCTGTCCTCTCATTCCCTTCCAGCATGAACCATCCGATGACCCTCGACTA
>JAEUIF010000389.1 GCA_016795185.1 Planctomycetia bacterium
ATGAACCCCGCCGCTCGCCTTCAACTAAATGGAATCGAAACAAAATGCGCATCGCCATCGGCCAGCTCTGGCAGGAAACGAACACCTTCAACCCGCTGCCGACCACGCGGCGGGACTTCGAGGAGTTCGGCATCCTGCGCGGGGCCGCACTGGTCGAGCAGATGGCCGAGGTCAATGAACTGGGCGGTTTTATCCAGTCGCTGCGGCGCTGGCCCGAGCGGCCCGAGATCGTCGGCCTGGTGCGTTTGCCAGCCTGGCCCAGCGGCGCGGCCACTCTCGACACCTATCACTGGCTGCGCGATGAACTGGTCGGCGCTTTGCGTGCCGAGCTGCCTGTCGACGCGGTCCTGCTGGCACTGCACGGGGCGCTGGCGGCGGACGGCGCGCCGGACGTGGAAGGCGGGGTGCTGCAAGCGGTGCGCGCAGTCATCGGCCCGCGCGTGCCGCTGGTGGCGACGCTCGACCTGCACGCCAACATCACGCCACTGATGGTGCAATGCGCCGATGCTTTGGTGCCGTTCCATACGGTGCCGCATATCGATGTGGTCGAGACTGGCGAACGCGGCGCGGCCCTGCTGCGGCGGGTGCTGATCGACGGCGCGCGGCCGGTGACGGCGTTTCAGAAGCTGCCCATGGTCGTACCCGCCGAGCGGGCCAACACGCAAGACCCCACCAGCGTCAGCTATCGCTTCCGCGAGCAGCTTCAAGCACTGGAAGTGAACCCGAGGATTCTCGCGGCGGGACTGACGACCGTGCAACCCTGGCTCGACGTGCCCGAACTCGGCAGCGCGGTGGTAATCGTCGCCGACGGCGACGCGGACCTGGCGCGCGCCGAGTGTGCCAGTCTGGCGACCGAAATCTGGAAGCGACGGCGCGACTACCTGGGCGAACTGGTGCCGACCGAGGAGGCGGTACGCCAGGCATTTCAGGCGCAGGCCGGCGGACTGGTGGTCTTGGGTGACGGCGCGGACTCGACCAATTCGGGGTCGCCGGGCGACTGCACGCAGATTCTCGCGGAACTGGTGAAGTACGACTGGCCGCGCCCGGCGCTGGCGACGCTGGTCAGCCCCGAGGTCGTGGAAGAAGCGACACGCATCGGCATGGGCGGCCGGCGCCGTGGTCCGCTGGGTGGGGTGCGCGCCCCACGCTGGTCGCAACCGCTGGACTTCAAGGCGGAGATCGTGCGCGGGTTCGCCGCGCGCTTCGTGCTCTCCGGGCACCTGGGCAAGAATCTGGCGGTCGATCTGGGGCCCTCGGTGGTGTTGCGGCAGGGCAACGTGCACCTGGTGGTCACTTCGCGGGCGGGCCCGCACTTCGCGCCGGAGTTGTTCGAGACGGCGGGCTTGAAGCCATTTGAAGCCAGCGTGCTGGTGGCCAAGAGCCCCTGCGGCTTCCGTGCGGCCTATCAGGAAAAGGCAAAGCAGATCATCATGGTACGCGGGGCCGGCTGCGCGCCGCCGGATTTCTGGCGCTACGAATACCGGCACATCCCCCACCCGCTCTGGCCGTGGGATGAGATAGCGTCCTGGCAGCCGGCACCCGAAGTTCGTAGTTTCGCCTTCGGGCGGTAAGCGACTCGCCGCCTGAAGGCGGAACTACGAACATTACAACCTTCACTTCCCCGCGGGCGTCGTCAGCCCCTCGGCCAGAAAGGCCACCAGGTCGTTGACCTGGTCTTCGTTCAAATAAAGCACGGATAGCTTTTCATCGCGCGAATCGTTGGCCTCATCCGTGACGCCGCCGAAGTTGTAGTGCTGCACGACTTCGGCCAGCGTCTTGAACCGGCCATTGTGCATGTATGGCGCGGTCTGGCCGATCTCGCGCAAGGTCGGCGTCTTGAACTTGCCGCGATCGGCACGTTTGCCGGTCACCGCTTCCCGGCCTGCTTCCAGCCGGCCGTCGTCGAAGATGCCGATGTTGTGAAACTCGTCGTCGGTGAAGTTCGGCCCCTGATGGCAGACGAAGCAACGGGCCTGGCCGTAAAAGAGCTTCAGCCCGCGCAGCGCTGCCGGCTTCAGGGCTTGCTGGTTGCCCTGGAGGTAGCGGTCGAACGGTGTGTCGCGCGAGACGATGGTCCGCTCAAAAGCGGCCAGGGCCTGGCCGATGCGGGCTGCCGTCGCCTCGCCGCCGAAGACGGTCTGAAACCGCCGGCGATAGTCGTCGATGCCGTTGAGTTTGCGCACCAGGGCATCGAGGTTCATGCCCATCTCCTTGGCGTCCTGAATCGGCAGCAGGGCCTGCTCCTCCAACGTCCTGGCCCGGCCATCCCAGAACAGGCTGCGATAGTAACCCACATTGAACAGGCTCGGCGCGCTGCGCGTGCCCTGCTTCCCCTCGACGCCGATGGCCACTCGTTCGCCGTTGCTGAAGCCTTTGGCCGGATCGTGACAACTCGCACACGAGACCTTGTCGGTGCGTGACAGGCGCGGCTCGAAGAACAGCGCCTTGCCCAGCGCGACCTTTTCCGGCGTGGCAGCGTTGTCGGCGGGATGCTGCATTGCAGGCAGCGGCCTGGGCAGGGGCGTGGGTTCCTCGGCAGCCAGGACACCGAGCGCGCACAGGCTCGCGCCGATGGACAGCATGCACCAATACCAGTTGCTGGAACTACGCATCGCGAGACTCCCCGAAACAGCAGCGCACGGCGCGTGGCCTGCGGTATCGCGTATATGGTAGGATGCTCACGGCGGGTCCGCTCGCCTACCAGTGAAGATTAGCCGATAGCTATCAGCCATCAGCTATCAGCCAGGGAAGAAATTTCGTGGAGCGTCCCTCATGGCCAGCCCCTTTCCCGGTATGGACCCTTTCCTGGAACATCCGGCCTACTGGGTGGATTTCCATGCGACGTTTATCAACTACTGGCGTGAAGCCATCGCCGACGCGCTACCGCCCCACTACGAGGCGAGCCTGGGCGAGCGCGTCTACTTGGTCGAGCAGGACCCCGAGGCCCGCAAACTCGGCTATCCCGATGTGGCCCTGACACAAAGCGAAACCTTGGCACCGACGAGCACCGCCATTGCGTCCGGAGTCGCCACGCTATCTCCCGTCACCATCCCGCAAACCGTGGTGCCGGGGCCGCGCGAAGCGTACATCGAAATCCTGCACCAGCCCGACCGCTCGCTGGTGACGGCCCTGGAACTGCTCTCGCCCACGAACAAGGACGGCGACGGCCGGGCCGATTACCTGGCCAGGCGCCGCGCCTTGCTCAACCAGAAAGTC
>JAEUIF010000417.1 GCA_016795185.1 Planctomycetia bacterium
AGCCGTCGCCGCCGCCGTCGCCCGCGGGAGCCGGACCAGCCCTGTGAGTATTACTCGTAGTCCGGTCCCGCGCGACAGCTACATTACCGTGTCCCTCGCCGCCTGAAGGTCAGGCGGCGCGGGCCTCCAGTATTTTCACCATGTCCGAACCGCTGGTCTACCTGAACGGTCGCGATGTGCTCCAGCACGAGGCGGCCCTCCCGTTCCACGACGCCGGTTTTGTCTTCGGTGCTACAGTCACCGACCTGTGCCGTACCTTTCGCCACCAACTCTACCGACTCGACGACCACTTGCAGCGCTTTCGGCAGAGCTGCGCACTGGCGCGCGTCCCGCAAACCCTGAGCGACGCCGAGTTGACCGCCATTGCCGAGCAACTGGTCGAAGAAAACTCACGCCTGTTGCACCCCAACGCGGACCTGGCCCTGGTGATGTTCGCCACGCCCGGCCCCATCGGTTACTACCTGGGCCAAACGGGAAGCGGCGGTCCCACGCTGGGAATGCACACCTTTCCGCTGCCGATGGCCCGCTTTCACCGGCTGTTTCGCGAGGGGGCGCGGTTGGTCATCCCGAAACTCCAGCGACCGACGGCCAGTCTCGACCCGCGCATCAAGCAGCGTAGCCGGCTGCTGTGGTGGCTGGCGGAGCAGGAAGCCCACGACCTCGATCCCGCCGCCAGCGCATTGCTGCTCGACGACACGGGCCATGTGACCGAAACCGCCGCCGCGAACCTGTTGCTTGTGCGCGGCGGCACGGTCCTGACGCCGCCGCGCGGCACCGTACTCAACGGCGTCAGCTTGCTGACGGTGGAGGAACTGTGCCGGCAGCTCGACGTGCCGTTTCGCGAAGAGCCGCTGACGCTGACGGACTGCCTGACAGCCGACGAGGCGCTGCTCTCCTGCACCTCGTACTGCCTGGCTTCGGTCAGTCACATCAACGGGCAAGCCATTCCCACGGGCGGGCCGATCTACCGCCAACTGCTCGCCGCGTGGAGCCGCGCGGTTGGCCTGGACATCCGCGCCCAAATTTTGGCCAACGGGTAGACTGCCTGCGCCCGTAGACTTCGAGGCGCGGGATACCTATATTTCCTCCTTATTGCTCTGGGAAGACTCGTTCATTGAATAGCTGCGGCGATCGTGACCGCTGCGGGAGGAATTGAAGTGCTCGGCGAACTTCCCTTGCTCTGGTGGCTGGCGCCGGCAGGATCGGTGCTGGCGTTGGTCTATGCCTACAAGTTTTATCGGGAGATCAGGGCGGCCGATCCCGGCGATGCCCGGATGCAGGAAATCGCCGGCTACGTGCGGGAAGGCGCCTTCGCCTATCTGAAACGGCAATACGTCGTGGTCGGCGTCGTCTTCCTGGTGCTGGTCATCTTGCTGACCTGGCAGGCGTTTGGCCTGAAGCAGCAACATCCGCTGGTACCCTTCGCCTTCCTGACGGGCGGCTTCTTCAGCGGTCTGGCCGGCTTCTTCGGCATGAACACCGCCACCCGCGCCTCGAACCGCACCACGCAGGGCGCCAAGGAATCGCTGAACCGCGGCTTGCAGATCGCCTTCCGCGCCGGGTCGGTGATGGGCTTGGTGGTGGTCGGCCTGGGGTTGCTGGACATCACGCTCTGGTTCCTGGTGCTGGCTGGCGTCATGCCATTGCTCGGCTACCAGATGAGCGTCGAACAGATCACCGTGGTCATGCTCTGCTTCGGCATGGGCGCCAGTACGCAAGCGCTGTTCGCCCGCGTCGGCGGCGGCATCTTCACCAAGTCGGCCGACGTCGGCGCCGACCTGGTGGGGAAGACCGAAGCGGGCATCCCCGAGGACGACCCGCGCAACCCGGCCACCATCGCCGACAACGTCGGCGATAACGTCGGCGACGTCGCCGGCATGGGCGCCGACCTTTATGAAAGCTACTGCGGCTCGATCCTGGCGACCGCCGCGCTCGGCGCCGCCGCCGCCGCCGCTTTGCGCCTCAGCGACGAGCAGTTGCGCGCCCAGGGCATGTCCGCCCTCGAAGTCAGCTTGCGATTCGTCTCCGCCCCGATGATCCTGGCCGGCATCGGCATCGCCCTGTCGATCCTGAGCATCTATTTCGTCAAGACCGAAGAGGGGGCGACCCAGCGCAATCTGCTCTGGGCGCTGCGCCGCGGCGTCTGGGGCGCTAGCGGGCTGATCGTCGTCGCCGCGCTGCTGGTCACCTGGCTGATCCTGGGTGGAATCCAAACCGCCGCCGGCGCCCCCATCTGGCTGGGGATGTTCGGCAGCATCGTGACCGGCTTGCTGGCGGGCGTGCTGATCGGCTGGTTTACCGAGTATTACACGGCTGCCGAGTATTCTCCCACGATCTGGCTCGCCAGCCAGTGTTCGACGGGGCCAGCGACCACGATCATCGGCGGGGTGGCGCAAGGCATGCTCAGTTGCTGGGCGTCGCTGTCGATCGTGGGCATTGCCACGATCCTGGCGTATGGCTTCGCGGGCGGCTTCACGCTGCCGGCCTTGGGACTGTACGGCGTCGGCATCGCCGCGGTCGGCATGCTGGCCACGCTGGGCATCACGCTCGCCACGGATGCGTATGGCCCGATCGCGGACAATGCCGGCGGCAACGCCCAGATGACTCACCAACCGCCCGAAGTCCGCGAACGCACCGACGCCCTCGATTCCCTGGGCAACACCACGGCCGCCACCGGCAAAGGCTTTGCCATCGGCTCGGCGGCGCTGACCGCGCTGGCCCTGCTGGCCGCGTTCGTCGAGGAAATCCGTGTCGGCATCCAGCGCGAGGCCACCAACTTCGTCGTCGATCAGGGCAACCTTACCGTCGGCCAGATCGTGCCCTTGGGCCACGGCAAGTACGCCGAGAAATCGGCGCAGCCCGAAGCCGAATCCGGCTTCTATCCGGCATACATCCGCGTCAGCGGTGGCGAAGGCAGCGCGCCCTTTGTCCAGACCAGCGACGGCGTCCGCCGCGCGACCGACCAGGAAATTACCGACCACTATAAACCCGAAATCAAGGCCCAGTACCCGGTCTTCAATCTGAAACCGGTGCATGCGGCCTCCCTGGCCGATTTCATGGAGTTCTACAACGTCAACCTGATGAATCCGCGCGTCCTGGTCGGCGCTTTCATGGGCGTGCTGATGGTCTTCGTCTTCTGCGGCCTGACGATGAAGGCCGTGGGCCGCGCCGCCGGCCGCATGGTCGAAGAAGTCCGCCGGCAGTTCCGGGAACTGAACCTGCTCAGCGACGAGAACGCCAAGGCGGATTACGCCACCTGCGTCAGCATCGCCACCGCCGGCGCCCAGCGGGAAATGATTTTGCCCGCCCTGCTGGCGGTGGCCGCGCCGCTGGCGGTTGGCCTGCTGCTCGACGTCGGCGGCCTGATGGGCATGCTCGTCGGCGCGCTGACCAGCGGTTTCGCCGTGGCCATCTTCATGGCCAATGCCGGCGGCGCCTGGGACAACGCCAAGAAGTACATCGAATCCGGACAACTCGGCGGCAAAGGCTCGGACGCCCACAAGGCCGGCGTGGTAGGCGACACGGTCGGCGATCCCTTCAAGGATACGTCCGGCCCGGCGCTCAACATCCTCATCAAGCTGATGAGCATGGTCGCCGTCGTCTTTGCCGGTCTGATCGTGGCCTATTCGCCCGTGATCGCCCGGGCGCTCGGCATGGGTGACTGATGCCGCCAGGCTGCTCGCAGCGCTGTGAATGAGGGATACACTGGGGGGAAGGATATTGCCATGCTCACTCGACTCTTCCGGCCTCTGCGCACCGCCGGCCGCCACGGCCAGCCGGTGCTGGCCTTGCTACTCTGCTGCGCGACGGCCTGGCCAGTGCAGGCCAGCGAGGCCGACCTGGCCAGTCCCGATTTGCATGTCAACGTGTTCTTCGGCAATACCGTCAGCGCCTGGTGGTTGCTGTTCGTCGGTGCCCTGGTTATCACGGGCACGTTGGGCATCAGCCTGTATCTGCGCGGCCAAATCCACAAGCTGCCCGCTCACAAGTCGATGCTCGACGTTTCCGAGATCATCTTCGAGACCTGCAAGACGTACCTGATGAAGCAAGGGCAGTTCCTGATGCTGCTCTTCCTGCTGATCGCGGGCGCGATTTCCTATTACCTGCTCGGCTTCAGCCATGCCCCGGAACCGGGCGCGGCCGCGCCGGCGATTTCGCCGATCATGAAGCTCGTCTACGTGCTGCTCTTCGCCATCGTCGGCATGGGCGGTTCGTTCTGGGTGGCCTGGTACGGCATCCGGGTGAACACCTGGGCCAACTCCCGTACCGCGTTCGCCTCGCTGCGCGGCGTGCCGTGGGACGTGGTCAACATCCCGCTGCGGGCCGGCATGTCCATCGGCCTGTTCCTGATTTCGCTCGAACTGGTGATGATGGTCGTCATCCTGCTGTTCGTGCCGCGCGAGATCGTCGGCGTCTGCTTCCTCGGCTTCGCCATCGGCGAATCGCTCGGCGCCTCGGCGCTGCGTATCGCGGGCGGCATCTTCACCAAGATCGCGGACATCGGTTCGGACTTGATGAAGATCGTGTTCAACGTCAAGGAAGACGATCCGCGCAACCCCGGCGTCATCGCGGACTGCACCGGCGACAACGCCGGCGACTCGGTTGGCCCGACCGCCGACGGCTTCGAGACTTATGGCGTGACGGGTGTGGCCCTGATCGCCTTCATTACCCTGGCCCTGCCGACGCACATCGAGTTACAGGTCAAGTTGATCGTCTGGATCTTCGCGATGCGGTTCCTGATGGACTTCATGTCCGGCGCATCCTACTTCATCAACCAGAACATCTCCGAGAAGAAGTACGCCGGCCTGAAGGAATTCGACTT
>JAEUIF010000207.1 GCA_016795185.1 Planctomycetia bacterium
CGCTGACCTGGAGAGTGTCCGTTGCCCAGAAGCGCACGGTGCCGGTCGAATCCGCCGTCGCGAACCATCGGCCACCGGGATGCACGGCCAGGGCGGTGAACATGTGCCGCGACTGGTTGCGGAGGGCTTGCACCAGTTGACCTGTTTGAACATTCCAGACGAGAACCCGGCGCTTCGTCAGGCTGAGCAGTAGGCCGCCAGCGATTAGACCCAGTGCGAGCAGCTCAAACGGCTCGATGAGATGCATTCGTCGAATCGGCTCCTGGCAAATGGTGTGATTCACCCAAAGAGTCGCATGAACTCCGTGCATTGCATCTCCTGGCGCTCTTTCAACAATTGTCGCCTGGCCGCCGTCGGCGGAAATCGTTGGCGTACCGAACCAGCGGCCTCCCTGCGGCCCCTCTTGCCAGAGTTTTCGATACGATCCATCGGTTTGCCACTTCCAGCAACTCAGCCAGCCGTACTGGTTGCCCTGGGAACAGACCAGCAGCCAGCGGCCGTCCGCGCTCAGGGCAAAGTCGGAGTTGTCGAGCTTCGGGCCGGGAGCGGTACACGCCGCGCCCGATGGCAGTTCGTGGATGTGAAGCCCTTCGTCCAGGGAATAGAACAGCCGGCCCGCCGGATCAAAAGCGGCGGCACGGACCGGTTCGCCACGCGGGTGCGAGAACACCACCTCGCCGCTGTGGATCGACCACGCCTCCAGACCGCCCTGTCGTTCACCGAAGCCATCGTTGCCCGCCGCCACCCAGCCGGGGCCGACCGCGATCACGTTGAGCGAGCGTTTCCACTGGCTGGTGAGGATTCGCACAGGCGCACTCCGTCGAAAGTCAATTCAGCATCGCCGCCGGGAAGCAGCGCGGCAAGTCTGTGCGGCCGGAAAGAGTTCATTGCACCGGCGCGACGCGGCCCGATAATGGGGTGGCGCATCTCGTGCCTGTTGCTGCGACAGGCCGGTCGCGCGGGAGGTTCGCTCATGGCTTACTGGATCGGCTGGATCGTCAAACCCTTCATCAAGGACCCCGGCCGGCGCACCGTGCGGCGTCGGCGCATCGAGGAGCCGCCGAATCCCGAACTGAACTTCACCGGCGCACCGCTGCCGGTCCCCGAACCGGGCGAACTGCCGGTCGCGCCCGTGGTGCCCGGAGCCCAAGCGCCCGACGGCAACCTCGATTTCGGCCCGCTGCCCGGCAGCCTGGAGTTGTCACGCAAGGAGTCGTATCGCTCCGCACGTACAGCGTTAACCTGGTTCTGGTTGGCTATCGGCATTCTGTTCATCGCGCCGTTCCTGGTCGTGCTGCTGGGCTTCGTGGGCGGTTTCCTGGGGTCGTACTTCATCGCCGATGTGCCCCAGGCGTTCCTGGACTTCACGACGGCGGACCAGGCGATGTCCCGGCGCTATGACCTGGCCTACCGGCAGCACCGCGCCGGGGAAATCGACGATGCCCAGTTCGCGAATCGGATCGAAAAGGACGTGCTGCCGCCGTGGCAGGCAGCCGCCGACAAGTTCGGCGCGATGAAGTACGTACCCGCAGGCGACCGCCCGCTGGTGAACCTGGTCAACGAGTACATCCGGCTGCAACGCGAGTCGCTCGAAGAAACCATGCAAGCCCTGCGCTCGGGCGATGCCCAGGCAATGGAAGCCGCGAACCGGAAGCTGGAAGCCGCCGCGAAGATTGCCGACCAGATCAACGATAGCCAGCGGTGAAGCCTGTGGCGGCTTACTACTCGCCGAGCAGGTCGGCGGACAGCCAGCCATCGAGCGGACGTGGGCTATCGGCGGGAAACGTCGCCGCTGGCAAACTGGTTTCGGCGACGGCCCGTTCGACGGCCTTGCGATAGGCCGATTCAAGAATGGCCTCGGCATGGCGGCGCAGCACGCCGCTGTTCACCAGCCCTTCGAGTTCCTGCCGTTGCGCGATGATGGTGCTCCGCCAGCCGCCCGAACGCTGGTCGGGCTGATAGGTCCACTTCAGGATGCGCAGCATCAGGACGATGAGCCGGCTTTCGACCTCCCGCCGATCGCGTCGCGCCATGTCCGAAAGGTACTCCGCCAGGTGGGGGTAATCGACTTCCTCCAGCCGACCCGTCCGGATCAGGTCCGCCATCCGTTCCAGCCAGGCGGTTTCGTCCTGTTCGTACAGCGTGTCGGGGGACTGCGTTGGTGCCGCGAGCATCGGTCGGCCCTCGTCCGGTAGCCTCTTCCCGCCAGTGTAGCAGACCGGGTGGCAGCCTCGCCCGAAATTCGCGCCAACGCCGAAGCGCGCCGGGAGTTTTACCCGGTGGAGATGGTGCGCGGACCGCCAGGACCGGCGAAGCTGCTGGCATTGCGTGGGGAAGGGCGGTAAATTGGTGAAGAACGGCACTGCACCTTTTGCTCCGAAACCTGCCTGCCCTACAGCCCTGCGGAGTGGCCCGGTGAGCTGGACCCACGGCGATCCGTCACGCACCAACCTCGACGAGGAAACCGAAGCCCTGCGCCGCGCCCGGCTGGGTGACCGTGAGTCCTTCGCCCGGTTGATCGAACAGTATTTCGACCGGCTGTATCGCTGGCTCTACCGGCTGACCCATAACCAGCACGCGGCCGAGGATTTAGCTCAAGAAACGTTCATGAAGGCGTTCGCTCACCTGGCGACGTTCCGCCTGGGCAGCAACTTCCAGGCGTGGCTGTACCGGATCGCCTACAACACGTTTCTGAACCAGCGACGCTCGGCGTCGCGCATGACCCGCCAACCTTTTCCGGAGACCCTCCCCGCGGGGCGGGAAAGCCCGGACGAGGAGGCGGTCAGCCACGAATCGTTGCAGTTGCTGGCCCGCGCCGTCGCCCGGCTGCCCAACGAGTTTCGCGCCGCCTTCCTGCTGCGGGTCGAGGAAGGGTTGTCTTTCCGGGAGATCGCCGACATTCTGGAAACCACGGAACAAACCGCCCGCTGGCGCGTTTACAAGGCTAGACAGAAGCTATTGAACGTGCTGGCGCCGCAACTGGATCAAGATAAGCCATGAACTGCACCGCCATCAAACGCCGCCTGTTCGCCCTGACCGATCCGGCCGATCCGCCGGCCGGCATCCTGGCGCACCTGCGCGACTGCGCCGGCTGCCGGGAAGCCCAGGTCCGGCTGATCCAAATGGAAGGGCAGATTCCGCACGTGCCGGTGCCGGCGAGTTCGGCCAAGGCTGCACTGGCCGCCAAGTTCCGCGGCGAAACCACGCTCTGGGACCGCGCCCAGTTTCACCTGCGCACGGTCGAACGCTGGCACGTGGTCACGGTCGGGATGGCTGCCAGCTTGCTGCTCTTCTTCCTCGCCTGGTCGCTGGCACCGCACGAACAGCCCATCGTGAAAACGCGGCAACCGAGCAGCGCGCCGGATGTCCTGCTGGTCCGCCTGGTCGAGCACAATCTGAGCCTGGCACTGGTCGAGGCCCCCCGGCAACAGGTGGAAACGCTGTCGCAGCTGGCCGAAGACCTGCGCGGGCAGTCCGATCCGCTGCTGCGCTACGGCGACGGCCTGGAAGGCAAGGAATCGCTGAAAGACCTGGCGGACTGGTACGGCCAGGTGGTGCGCATGAGCGTGGCCCGCGCCCGGCGGGTACCGCCGCGCGAGCGCCGCGACGTGCTCGATCCGATCGTCAAGCAGCTGGGCGCGGCCCACGACGACGCCCAGCAGCGCGCCCAGCAACTGCACAACGTTTCGGCCGATCATCCGCTGTGCATCATCGCCTTCGCGGCCGGCAACGCCCGCGAACAACTCGACGTACTGCTGAAACACGACATGTCCGGCGTGCCCGTGCCGGGTCGCGGCGTCGGGCTAGCGCGGCTGCCGACGGAAACCGTGCTGCTCCGCCGCGCCGCGCTGGTGCCGGTGCTGTTCGCCGCGGCACAGAATACGGCCCGCGCCGAGACGCCCGTCCGCACGCCGGTGCAGGCTGCCGAGCAGGCCCGCAAGTTCCAGCACAATCGCAAGTTGATTCAGACGCTGGTGGACAGCTGCCTGCGGATGGCCGAGCAGCAGCAACCTGACCCGGTACAGCGGGCCGCTTCCTGCACCGTGGTCGCCGAGCGGCTGGCGGAAGCCGTCGAGCGCTCGGCTGCCGAGCAAGATGCCGTCCGTACTCAGGAAGCCGCCCTGCTCCTCAAGAAGCTGCTCCAGCGCGGCGTGGCGTTCAACCTGACGACCGCTGGCGGCACCATTCCGCTCGGAGACGTGCGCGAACCGGAAATGGTGCAGATCGGCGACCACGTCAGCCGCATCGCCCAGCAGCTGGAAGAGAATCTCCTCCGTCTGCCCGACGCCGAGACGCGCGCCAAGCTGCCGAAAACCTTGCAGGCCATCCAGGATGGCCGGGCCGAGGTCTTCAAGTCGCTGAAGGGACGCGGGGCGTATTGAGGTCGTGTTCAGCGGCTGCCTGATGTACGTCGGGCTTTCCAGCCCGACATGCAGCATCGGTAACTGACGGTGCCGTGGAGCGGGCGCGGCACGTTTCCGGCGCTGCGTGTCGGGCTGGAAAGCCCGACGTACCAGATAACCGCCCTCACGCACCAAACGCCGCCTCAAAGGGCCCGATAAAGCGTCGCTCCTCGGACCAGTCGAGCACCGCGAAAATTACTTCCGCGAACACGCCTTGAAATTCGTAAGCCAGGGCGCGTCGAAACAACTCTGCCACTTCCTCGCCATCGTTGCCGAAGACTCCGCAGCCCCACGCGCCCAGCACCAGGGCTTCATGGCCGTGGTGCGCGGCGATGGCCAGCACCTTGCGGATGCGGCGTTCCAGGGCGCTGCGAATGTCAGCGCGCCGGCGGCGATCCCGTTCCAGCACCACCTTGGCATTCGGCGCGGGCGACGTGATGAACGCGCAGAGGTAGGGTTCGGAAAGCAGCTGGCCGTCGTCGTCGCGGAAGACGGGCACATCGGGCGAATAGATGGCGTAGTCCGAGTACAGCGCGTCCGAACTTGCCTGGTGATAGGCGTACATCGGGTTGCCGTTGATGCAGGCGTACAGCCCCGACGACCGGGCCAGGGATTCTTCCTGCGCCCGTGCGCCGCCGAGGAAGCCGCCACCGGGGTGCTTCGCGGAAGCGAAGTTCAGTGCCGCGGGGCGCTGGCCCCGCGCGACCAGCCGGAGCGCCGCGGCCAGCGTGCTTTCGTTGGCGACCTCGACGCGCGTCGCACGGTTGCCGAGCGGCACGCCGGGCAGGGCAACATCGGGCGGATAGGAGCAGGTGCCCGCGACCGAGCGCGCCACGGCGTCCGCGGTCTCGATGACCTGGCCGCTGGCGGTGCGATAGCGGCCGGCTTCGAGTATGCGCACGGTGTCGCGGCCCAGTTCGCCGGCCGTGGAGCGTTTCATGTGCATGGTGTCCGGGCTCTGGAAGACTGGAGTCGCAGTTGGCGTCTTCTTTACCGCGAAGCGGTTGTACTCCACAGCCCAGGGTCGCGCAGCGCACCCTGGGGACGGAGACAACAAGGTCGGGACTACCCCGCAGGGGTTGCACAAGGCAGGCCACTACGGTTTGTACAACCGCTTTGCGGTAGCACAGTCA
>JAEUIF010000447.1 GCA_016795185.1 Planctomycetia bacterium
CGCCGCCGTCGGCAAGCTGACGCGCGACGCCCTGCAAGCCACCGGCCAGTGGGACGCCCTCAAGGCAAAGACGCTGGTCTTCAAGGCCACAGTCAATGATGTAGCCACCGACGTGAAGCTCGGCGCGGTGGACGCCGGCATCGTCTGGGACGCGACCATCAAGCAGATTCCCGGTCTGGAAGCGGTGCCGTTACCGCAGCTCGCGGGCAAGCAAGCCCACATGACGGCCGGCGTGTTGACCAGCAGCACCCAGCCCACGGCGACCCTGCGTTTTGCCCGCTACCTGTCAGCCAGGGATCGCGGCTTGAAGCACATGGAGCAGGCCGGCTTCACGCCGGTCGAGGGCGATGTCTGGGCCGAGAAGCCCGACCTGCGCCTGTTCTCCGGGTCGATGCTCAAGGTAGCGGTGGAGAACACCATCAACGCCTTCGAGCAGCGCGAAGGCGTGAACGTGACGCGCGTCTACAACGGCTGCGGCATCCTCGTCGCGCAGATGAAGGCCGGCTCGCATCCGGATGCTTACTTTGCCTGCGAAAAATCGTTCATGACGCAGGTCAACGACCTGTTTGTCGATCCGGTGGACATCTCCAGCAACCGCCTGGTGATCGTCGTCCACAAGGGCAACCCCCATGATGTCAAGACGCTGAAGGACCTGGGCAAGCCGGGCCTGCGCGTCGGCGTCGGCCACGAGCAGCAGTGCGCGCTGGGAGCCATCACCGAGCAGACGCTGAAGGAAGGCGGCCAGCTGGCCAACGTCTCGAAGAACATCAAGGTGCGCACGCCGACCGGCGACATGCTGGTGAACCAGCTGCGGACCAAGTCGCTCGACGCGGTCATCGTCTACATCAGCAACGCCGCCGGCCTGGACGACATCGAAGCCTTCAGCATCGAGGGCATTCCGTGCGCCACCGCCGTGCAGCCGATGGCGGTCGGCAAGAACTCGCCGCACCAGCAACTGGCCCGCCGACTGATGGAAACCCTCCGCTCAGCGCACTCGCAGAAGCAATTCGAGTCTTACGGCTTCCAGTGGCAGAACAGCAAGCAGTAGATCAGTATGCCCGCGGCTGCTGGCGGTATAGCACGTAAACTCCATGAACTCCGCCGACAAACTCACTACCGACTGGACGGCCCAGACCGTCGGCATGAGTACGGACATTCTGGACCGCATGGAGCGTGCCGTGGCCAAAGTGCGCGAACGGTTGCTGCGAGCCACCGGAGCCCTGAACCGCGCCGGCATCCCCTATGCGGTCATTGGCGGCAACGCCGTGGCGTCGTGGGTGGCGACCGTCGATGAAGGCGCGGTACGCACCACGCGCGACATCGACCTGCTCGTCCGCCGTGAAGATTTGCCTGCCATCACCAACGTGCTCGAAGCCGCGGGCTTCGTGGCCGGCGAGTTGCTGGACGTGACCATGTTCCGCGACGGCGAGGAAGGCAAGCCAAGCGAAGCCATCCACCTGTTATTCGCCGGCGAGAAGTCGCGCCCCGACCACCTGTTGCCCGCGCCCGAGATCGAAACGGTCGATAACCCGGCCGATTACCGTGTGCTGACGCTCGCCGCGCTGGTGGCGATGAAGCTCATGTCGAACCGCCGCAAGGACCAGGTCCACATCCTGGACCTGATCGGCGTCGGGTTGGTCGATGCCGGCTGGCTGCCCCAGCTGCCGCCGGAACTCGCGGCACGCTTGCAGGAGTTGCTCGACACGCCCGACGGCTGACGCTGGCTCCGGCGATGAACGCACCCGACAGATCTTAAAGCGCTTGCAGGCTGAACGGTTCTCCCGAGAACGTCTCCGTCGCCGCGTCGAACTCGACGTAGACGTCGATCCCCAGGTAATCCACGGACTGACCTCGATCCGCCGGGTTCCACGGATCGCTCCATCCCAGACAGCGCGCCTTGACCACCACGCCGGGCCGCCCGTCGGCCGCCAGTTCGTACGATTCGCCGGGGCCGAGATAGTAGTCGCCGGTCAGGCGCTCCCGACACGGGAAGGCGTGCCGCTCGAATTGCGCGCATCGTTCAAGGTGGCGCACAACCGCCCGCTGGACGGCTTCCAGCAACGCCGCTCGTTGGGTCTGCATCCGCTCGTACAGCGCTGGTGGGAACCCATCCTCCAGGTCCACCGTCTCGGCGCGGACATGCGCGGGCGCATCGGCGGGCATCTCGACCCGCCGAACTGGCAGCACCACACCCGAACCGCGACGCACTTCGAGCATCGGCGACTCCTTGGTCCGCAGCCCGCTCATTGTACTTGACGGGCGTTTGCGGAACACATGCGATAGAATGGCGATGGTCGCCGCTGTCTGGATACGCCCGAGTGGTTCGGTTTCGCGCAAGGGAGGGAACATGCCCCTGTTCGACCACTTCCATCCGCCGGTGTTGCACGACTTGCCCTGGGAATCCCTGCATTCCGGCTGGGTGACTTTCATGACGACAGCGCTCAATCAGCGCTGGCTGACGCATGACTTTATTGCTCTGGAACAGACACATGGCGGCAGACAAGTTGAGCTTGAAGTAGCCAAATTGCTCGAAGTGTACACGCCGCCGCAGGCATTGACGACGATTCCGGGAGTCTTACCCGATGTCTTCGAGGTGCGGGTGTTCGCAACACGCTACGGCCGACAGCTGGTCGGGGCCATCGAGCTAGTCAGCCCCGGCAACAAGGACCGCAGCGAAGAGCGGCAGGCGTTCGTCGCCAAGTGCGCCAACTATCTGGCTCAGGGCGTGAGCGTCGTGATCCTCGATATCGTGACCACCCGGCAAGCCAACCTGCACAACGAACTGCTGCATGCGCTGAACGCACCGGCCGGCCGCTTGCCGGACGACGTCGCGCTCTACGCCGCCGCCTATCGTCCGGTGCTGCGCGGGAACGAGCCGCAAATCGACGTTTGGGCCGAACCCTGCGCGGTCGGCACAGCCCTGCCGACGATGCCCTTGCGCCTGACCGGCGACCTGTTCGTGCCAGTCGAGTTCGAGTTGACCTATCTGGAAACTTGCCGGCAGCGGCGACTGATCGGGTAAATTTAGTTTTCAGGTTTCAAGGCAAAACTTGAAAGACAAACTTGCTGGGTTGAGTCGATTGGCGTTCGCAGCTAACAAGTCGAAGTTGCCCCTGATATAAAAAGTCTGTGTGATGGCGATCTCGATAAAATAAATGAATTTCGTCACCAGAGTGCGAGGCTGCAAGCATACGGTCCTCGGCGAAATGATCCGTGGGGCCTTCCCACCGAAGCGTTGTCCCGGTCAACTCGTCTTCGTACTGCTCATGGTCACTCTGTTTCTCGTGCGTGACAAACAAGATGATCTTATTGTCGTCCTTTGGCGTAACCACACCGCGCGATAGAGCTTGGACACCGGCATAGCCCCATAGTTTCGCAAGGTCGCTCCGCGAGTACGATGAGCCGATCTTGATATCGATGAACGTCATAGGCATAAAGTGGCATCTCCAATTTGCCGAACAGGAATGCAGATTCCCTTGTCCCAAAATTCGTTTGAGAACCTGGGCGACAATTACTGTTTCATTCTTTATTTTTGGCCATTTCCCATGCCGCCGCAAAGGGAGCTTCACTGAACACGTCATGCTCATAAGCCGCCCCTCCTTGCCCCCGCGTGATAGAATGCAGAGAGTGGCGTGGCCATCCCTGATGCGAGGAACTTGCCGTGAGCGCGCCCGCACTGCCGAGCCCCGAGACCGATCCGCGCTTTCCCAGCGGGCCGTGGACCGGCTTCTTCTTGCAGAAGCTGATTCCCGGCCGGCACCTGATGGAACTGCGCCTGACCTTCACCGGCGGTACGATGACCGGCGCGGGACGCGACTGGGCCGGCAACTTCGTCATTCAGGGCCGCTATGACCTGGCCAGCGGCGAGTGCCACTGGACCAAGCGCTACGTGGGCAAGCACGACGTCTTTTATCGCGGCTTCAACGAGGGCAAGGGCATCTGGGGCACCTGGGAACTGCCCAACGAACCGCCCGACAACCGCACCGGCGGCTTTCACATCTGGCCCGAAGGCATGCCCGACCCCACCGCGCCGCACGCCAGCGAGGCGGTCGAGGAACCCATCATCGTCGAGCCGACCGCGGACGTGGACCAGACCGAAGCCGTGCCTGCGGGCACTCGAGCTTGAGCGAGGCACCGCCAGCCGAGCGCTGAGGGCATTGTCCTGGGTGCCATGCCCCCGGCTCTGCGTGGGCATGGAGTTCTGCCGGCCGGATCAAGACTACCCGCTGGGTTTGCCGCTTCCCATGCCCACGCAGAGCCGTGGGCATGGCACCCGAATTCCTGCCATTGACGTTCCATCAGCTCCGCGGATGGGCTTTTACTGCGCGTTCACCGCATCCACCTTCCAGGCATCATCTTCCTTGACGAGCGCCAGGTAGAGCTTGAAGCGGTTCTTGCCCTTCGCGCTCAGCACAATGTCGTAGGCGAGGGCTTTGGCTTTCGCGCTGCCCTTCTGGGTCATCGACTCTTCCTGCAACTCCGTCAGCTGTGGGTACTTCTCGGCCCAGGCCTGGAAGTCCTCCTTGGATTGGCGGCCCTGGAAGTTGCCGCTGGTGCGCTTGTAGGCGGCCTCGACGTGGCCGCCGCGCAGGTCGTCCAGGAAGCTGGTGATCGTGCCCTGCGCGTCGGCCACGTCCTCGGCGCTGGCGAGTTCGTTGCTCGCGGACGGCCGCAGCACGGTCATGATGCCGAAGCAGATCAGGGTGGGGATGAGAATCAACAGGACGAGCGCGCCAACAATCACCAGGCGGTTCATGGGTGCAATTCCTCAGTAGATCGGCCAGCAGCCGGGCGTGACGAGTTCCACCAGGTGCTGGTCCGGATCGCGAAAATAGAGACTCCGGCCGCCCCGGTCCCAGTGGACGACGCTCTCGACGGCCACCCCCGCCGCCGTCAAGCGCTCGCGCCACGGTTCCCAGTCGGCGGCGTCGATGGCGAAGGCCAGGTGCAGCCGCCCCTGGCCGTCGTGCGGCGGGATCACCCCGCCAGGCAATGTCACCGGCTGCGCCGTGCCGCCCTGCTGGAACAGCAGCAGCACCTGCCGGCCGGCCACGCTCAACGCCCGCAAGCGACCGTCGGCAACCATGACCGCAAAGCCGAGCACGTCCGCGTAGAACCGTTCAGCGCGGTCCAGATCGGCGACATGCAGCGCGGTTTCGAGAACGCCGTGGATGGTCGGCATGCGTGGCCTCGGTGAAATCCCCGCGTGAGCACTGGGCCGCTCACGGGTATAATCGTTGGCAGGTCAAACTGCAAGCCACTGGTCCGCGAGGTTCCAGCAATATGAGCATGCCGGCACCGGCCGCTGCCCGCGCCACCAGCAAGCGTTGTGCTGCTGCTATCGTCATCGAGGGCGAGCAGGGGGCAGTGCGCCTGCCCGCGTGCGTGGTCGACCTGGAGTCATTCCGTCACTGGGCGGACTCGGACGAGTTTCCCGAACGGGGCCGCTACTGCTATCTGGGCGGCATCATCTGGGTGGATGTGAGCATGGAAGAACTCCTGTCGCACAATCAGGTGAAGGCGGAATACGCCCGCGTCCTGGGCAATATCGTCGTCACGGATGATCTCGGCCGCTTCTTCCCCGACGGGGCCGCACTGAGTAATACCGATGCGGACCTGTTTTCGATTCCGGATGGCCTCTTCGTCTCCTGGACCGCGTTCCGGGATGGGCGCGTGCAGCTGAAGCCGCGGGCGCAGGCGGGCTTCACGGAGTTGATTGGCTCCCCGGACATGGCGCTCGAAGTTGTCAGCGATTCTTCGGTGGAAAAAGACACACGCGACTTGCCGCAGCTCTACTGGCAAGCCGGCGTCCTCGAATACTGGCTGGTGGATGTGCGCGGCGGCAAGCTGCGTTTCGACATCCTGCGCCGCGGCAAGAAGGGGTTCACCGCCACGCGCCGCCAGGCGGGCTGGCTGAAGTCGGCGGTGTTTGGCCGTTCCTTCCAGCTGGTGCAAGCCACCGACCCGCTCGGCCATCCGCGTTTCGTGCTGAACGTGCGCGACTGAGGCGACTCAATCGTTGCGCGGTTCGTCCTTCCGCCCGCTCAGCGTCAGGAACAGTACCAAGGCAACCATGCCGACGCCCAGCAAGACCGCGCCCGCGATGACCGCAATGCCGATGACCGGGATACTCATACCGCTATCCATCCTCGTTGCTCCAGGGGCCGAGGCCCCATAAATTCCTCTCCGACATCTTGCCGATTATTCGCTGGCCGCCGGCCGATCTTGAACACAGCGGTCATTTTCACTGCGGTGGGGCCTTGGGCCAGTGTTCGAGCACACGGAGTGCCACCGCACTCAATGCAATCATGACGGACCAGATGGCCAAACAGATTGGTCCGTGGGTGCCGGGCAGGTAGTGGAACATGGCCCGCCAGACCAGCGCCGGCCAGCGCAGCACGTCGCGCAGGCGCAGGTCGCCGTCGCCGAACTGGCAGGCGAGGCGCATGGCCCAGAGGTGGGCCATGCAAAGGCCGAACACCGCCAGCCCCAGCGCCGCCAGGCCCCAGACCTCGCGCGGCCAGGACCGGACGGGGAGGTAGCCGTGCGCCCCGTAGGTCAGGCCCGCGATCAGCGCGATGCCGGCGAAGCAGAGCAGTTGCCAGCCCTGGATCACCCACGGACTGGCTTCGCCCAGGTCGTAGTAACCGCACTTCAGACACCAGGCCATGCGTTCCGAATCCGCCAGCGGCGCGCCACAGCGCGGGCAGGGATACTGGCCGTCGTCTGGCTGCGTGAGTTCCATTTCCACCGTGGTCGGCGCGGCGGGCTGGCGGACCTGCTCGTCGCGCGGGGCGCGGCGCTTTGCTTCAGTCTGCGCCGGGTCGCCCGGCTTCTCGGGTCGGGGCGGCCGGCTCGGCGTCTTGCGGTCCAGGGATTCGTCGATGGTGCGGCCGGGCGTCTGCGTGTCTGGCACTGCGGCGGCCGGGGTGGGCGGCGACGCGGCGGGCATCTCCCAGGCGACCGTCTGCGCGTTGGTGGCAGCGCGCAGGGCCTGTACGAACTCGGTGCAGGTCGGCCAGCGTTGGCTGGGGTCCTTCGCCAGGGCGCGCTCGACGATGCGATGGTCGCCGGGCGGCAGCGGCGTCAGGTCCGGGGGCATCTTGACGTGTTGCAGCAGCAGGGCGCGGGCGTTGGTGCCGTTGAAGGGCCGCTTGCCGGTGAGCATCTCCTGAAAGACGATGGCCAGGCTGTACTGGTCGCAGAAGCGTGACACGCGCGCTTCAAACGTCTCCGGCGCTGCATACATGGGCGTGATGCCGGCGCTCAGGCTGGCCGTCACGCCCTCGAAGTCTTTCGCCAGGCCGAAGTCGGCCACCTTGATGTGGTTGCGGACCAGGAACAGGTTCTGCGGCTTGATGTCCAGGTGCTGCAAGTTGTGCTCGGCGTTCATCAGGTCGAGCGCCTCGGCGGTCTCGTCCATGTAGCGCAGCAGTTCCTCGCGCGGGATGCCGGCGAAGCCCTGTTTCTGACATTCTTGCAAGCGGTTCATCAGGTCGCGGTCGGCCAGCTCCATCACGATAACGACCTGGCCGTCGATGACATCGACCCGCTCGACGCCCAGAATGAACGGATGATGCACCGACTTCATGCGGTTGAGCGATTTCAGTTCCTGGGCGGCGGTGTGACTGAAGTCGTCGTCAATGTTGCCGTGGACGAACTTGATCGCTTTGGGAATGCCGCCGGGAGCGACGGCTTTCCAGACCTCGCCAAAGCCGCCCTGGCCGAGCCGTTCCACGAGGACGTAACCGGGGATCGGTTCGGTCTGCTGACTGGGCTTGATGGTCATAAGCACTCCTCGGGGACGAACCGGCGTGCGGGCGCGACGGCGACCGAGGAAATCGGTGGCCGAGTGCTCGACGCAGGAGAGAAGCAGTGCGCAGCGCCTGCAAGGCCCCGCTCGCCGCAGCCCCGCCGCGAAAACGGCCGGTGGAGCCCTGACGTGCGGATCATGCCGCCTGGCGCTGCCTGGGCATACTCCGAAGCGGTGGCGTGTGGCGTCGGGGATCGTTTGCGAGTCAACCCCAGGACCACAACGGCGACGGGCAGAAGCCCCTCGCGGATCGCGTTCGGTTTAGCCACCGACTGCAACGGACCTAACAGAGTGTCTGGAACGGTTGGGAATGATTATACAGAAAAAACGGCCGCGCGGCGCTGGAAACGCCGTAAGTCGCGCTGTGCCGGCTGACGGGGTTCGCCGCGCCGCCTGGGCGGCGCGACCTACCTAACGCAACATCACGCGACCGGTTGCGCAAGCCAATTCTGGGGTGGCACGGCCCTCGGTACTCCGAGGGCCGTGCGAGTCGCTCCCCACGCCCTCGGAGTACCGAGGGCCGTGCCACCCATCACCGCTCAGGCGATGGCGGGCGCCAGCGTCTGCATGCGGCCGAGGGCCCCCTGTGCCGTCTCGTCGATCGACTTGAGGAGCTTCGCGAGCTTCTGAGTTTGCGCTTGCCGATCATTCTTGTGTAGTTCCGGGATTTTCTTGATCTGCGTTTCGAGCTGGCGGCGGATTTCGAGCGAGCTCCTGTAAATCGTGTCGAGGATGTTGTAGATGTTAGTCGCTTGCTGCTTGTTGAACTTGGTCGTTTTCATCACCTTGATGTGCCGGTCGGCTTCCTCCGCCTGCGCGGGCAGCTTTTGCGCCCAGCTGTTGGTCTGCTCCTCCAACTCGTCCACCACCTGGTTGAAACTCTTCAAGACCAGCTCGTAGTGCTGCTCCTCCAGTTCTTTCGCCTTGGCCAGTTCGCGCTGGTCCTTGAGCAGGCCTTGCATCTTTTCGCGCATGCCGGTGCAGGCTTGATTGATCTTCTGGTGCGTCGGCGACAGCAGGCGCTGCCGTTTGTCGATCTCGACCGTGTCCTCGGCGTCCAGGTCGCGCGCCAGGGGCAATAATTTCCGCGCCTTCTCCATGACATCGTCGGCGCGCTGCATGTACTGCTTGAACAGCGTGTCGTACTGCTCGATTTTCTTCCCGAGGTCCTTGGTGTCCAAGGTGAATTTATTGACCGTCTGGACCGACTTGCCGACCTCTTCGGCGAGCTTCTCGGCGTCATTCACGATCAGGCCCATCGCCTTGGTGTACTCCTGGACCTTCTTCTGGTACTCCGGCCCGCCGCGGTCGAGTTCCTGATCGCTCTTGCTGTTGATGGTCTTGCGCAGCGCCTCGATGTCCTTGAGGCATGATTTCTCGAACTTCTCGCGCTTCTCGTGCATCTGGAAGGAGAGCACGCCGACGACGGCCTGCACGTCCACCTTGGCGAAGTTCCGGTGCAGTTGCTCCAGTTCGGAATGCTTCTTTTCGATCAGACGCGCGGTCTGGTACAGCTCCTTCAGGGTTTCCAGCTGGCGCTCCATGTTGGACTTGGCCTGGCGTCCCTTGCCGTGGGAGCAGGCCCGGTCGAACGTGTGCATCATCTGCTCGGCCTTGCCGCGCTCGACCATGCTCGACGAGTTCGTGTTCTCGAGCAGCTTGTCAACCTTCTGGTATTCCTCCAGGAGATTGGCCAGCTGGTTCAGGTAGGCCTTGTTCTTGACCTGGACCTCGGCAATGGCTTTCTTGACCACCGGGCCGTAGTTCTTCAGGCCCGCGATCATGCCGCCGCGCAGCGTGGTGTTCAGCTTGGAAGCCTGCGCCGTGGCTGCGTCGGGGATCAGGTCCAGGGTCTCGACCAGGTGCTTGTAGCCGTCGCGGCTGGGTTCCTTGTCGCAGTCCGCCTTGGCTTTCTCGTAGCTTTGCAGGGCCTTGGTCATGATCTCCCCGCCCGCCGTCAGGTCCTTGTTCTTCTTCCACCAGGCGACGGTCAGGACGGGAATGCTCTTGGCGTCCATTGTGTCAAGCTCCTGAATGCTCGAATCCCGAGTAGTGGATGGCCGAATTCCGGAGCGTGGGTCCGGAAGCGTTTCTTCTACGATGGTCTGGCGAAAAGAGTTTTCCTTCGGCGACCGACGACCGCGACGGCACGTCAGTTTATTCAGCCGGCGCGCCCGCTTCACGCGGCAAATTAGCCGGATGCCTGGCGAAAGAGCAGCATGAGGGCGAGCAGCACCAGCAGGATCAGCAGCGCCCCGCCGACCGTGCGGCTCCGCTGGCGCGCCGGGTCGGCGCGCAGCCAGGGGCCGAGCACCGTTTGCAACACGGGCATCACGCCCCATTGCAGCAAGCAGATGCTCAGGGCGTTGCCCAGCAGCATGGAGGCAGCCAAGCCCAGGAAATGATAGTGGGGGGCGACCAGCAGGTTCAGCAGCATCACGGTGGGGTACAGGCCGAGCAGGACCGTCAGCGCCATCTTCCAGCTGGGCAGCGGGGAGTCAACCATGTGGGCGAACCAGGGACCGAAGCCGGTGGGCAGCGTCTTCAGGCGGAACGGTTCGATCTCCGGCGGCAGCCGGGCCAGCCACTCGGCCCGCACCGGCGAGGCCAGCCAGCGCTGCTGGGCGTCGGCGTCGGTGAAGTGCATGACGATCACCCATTCGCGCTGCCCGGCGTCCGGCGGCGGATAAGTTTCCATCGACTCGTAGCCGGGAAAGCCCTCCGCCGCCGCGGTGATGCCCTGCTGCCAGGCGCGGAAGCGCTCGGCGCTTTCGGGCGGAATGCGGTGGACGATCACCGACGTGGCGCGGCGGGAAGCGGCATCGTGCATGGCAGGCTCGGAGGCTGAAGGTGTGCGCCGGCGCACTGGCGGCGCGGAGGCGGTTGGGCCTCCCACCTTGCATCCTACGGAACCGCCGCGTACCAGTCCGGCGTCACCAGCCAGACCAGGGTGGCGTCGCCCTTGCCGGGTTCGTCGGTGCAGTCGAGGGCCGCCACGCCAGCCTTGGCCATGTCGAGCCGGGCCTTGCGGCTGCCCATCAGCCAGACCGCCAGGTTGCTCAGGTCCGGCTCATGGCCGACCAGGGCCACCGCTTCCTGCTTCAGCGCCCGCACAACTTCTGCCAGTCCCTTGAGCCTTTCGCCGGATGCCAGCGGCGCGCAGTCCTGGCGTTCGGGCTGCGGTCCCTGCCAGTGGCGGAAGAGTTCCTCGGTAGTCTGCTGGGCGCGGACCAGCGGACTGGTCAGCACCAGGTCGAAGCGGACGCCGGCGCGGTGCAGCGCGCCGGCCAGCGCCTGGCACTGCTGCTTGCCCTTCGTGCTGAGCGGGCGTGCTTCATCCGTCTCGATGCCGTTTTGCCCGGCGGGCAGGGCGTCCGCATGCCGAATCAGGTAGAGTCGCATAAGCGTCATCCGATCTTCACGAAGCTCCGGTTACCCTGGTAGTGCAGGCGCAATAGACCTCTTGCTCGATCAGCGGTTTGGGTGCCATGCCCACGGCTTTGCGTGGGCATGGGACGTTTGCAAGGCTTCCATGCCCACGCAAAGCCGTGGGCATGGCACCCAGATAGACTTTCTGTTGAGCAACCAGTCTCTTGACGATGCACTAGCGCCGCCGGCCGGTCTGTGCGCCAGCGGCCGGCGCACCTATAATACTCTCCGGTATCCTTGCGGCCAGCAGAGCGGAGCAAACTTCACAAAGCGGCCCTCGCTTGCGCTGCGGGCACAAAGCGAAACGATTTCGCGCAGGAATTTCAGTCTGAGAGATGGACACGAACATGCAGCCAGCGACCGCCGTTCAAGCGGGCAAGCAAGCCCGCAGCGACATCCGCAACGTTGCCATCATCGCCCACGTTGACCACGGCAAAACCACCCTGGTTGATGAGATGATGCGCCAGTCCGGCCTGTTCCGCGCCAGCGAGTTGGAAAAGCTCGAAGGCGGGCAGCACGGCCTGATTCTCGATTCCAACCCGCTGGAGCGCGAGCGGGGCATCACCATCCTGGCCAAGAACATCGCCCTCCAGCTGGGCGGCAACAAGGTCAACATCATCGACACGCCGGGCCACGCCGATTTCGGCGGCGAGGTCGAGCGCGTGCTGCGCATGGCCGACGGTGCCCTGCTGCTGGTGGACGCCGCCGAAGGCCCGCTGCCGCAAACCCGCTTCGTGCTGCGTAAGGCGTTCGAGTGCGGCCTGCGGCCCATTGTGGTCATCAACAAGATCGACCGGCCCGACGCCCGCGCTACCGAAGTGCTGAACCTGGTCTTCGACCTGTTCGTCGAGGTCGGCGCGGACGATGCCACGCTCGACTTCCCGGTCGTCTACTGCTCGGGCCGCAAGGGCATCGCGTCCAGCGACCTGGCCGTGCCCGGCACCAACTTGCAGCCGCTGTTCGACGCCATCCTCAAGCACGTGCCGGCCCCGGTGGTCGATGCCGAAGCCCCGCTGCAAATGCTGGTGGTTACGCTCGACTGGAGCGACTACGTCGGCCGCATCGCGGTCGGCCGGGTGATGGCCGGCAAGTTGCGCAAGAACCAGCGCATCGCCCTGCTCAAGCGCGACGGCCAGCGGGTGGATGAAAATATCTCCCAGCTGTTCGTCTTCGACCGCCTCGGCCGCAAGGAAGCCGACGAGGTGGTCGCCGGCGACATTTGTGCCGTGGTCGGCCTGGAAGGTGTGGACATCGGCAACACCATTGCCGACGTGGAACACGCCGTCGCCCTGCCGCCGATCAAGGTGGACGAGCCGACGCTCGATATGCTCTTCCGCATCAACGATTCCCCCTTCGTCGGCCAGGACGGCAACTACGTCACCAGCCGCCAGTTGCGGGACCGGCTGATGAAGGAACTGGAATCGAACGTGGCCCTGCGCGTGGTGCCCAGCGAAGCCAAGCGCGACGAGTTCCACGTCTCCGGGCGCGGCCTGCTGCACCTGGGCATCCTGCTCGAAAACATGCGCCGCGAGGGCTACGAGCTGTCCGTGGGCAAGCCGCGCGTGATCGTCAAGGACGTGAACGGCCAGAAGCACGAACCCGTCGAGTACCTGGTCGTGGAAGCGCCGCCGGCCAACCTGGGCGCGGTCATGGAACTGGTGGGCAACCGGCGCGGCGAGTGCGTGAAGATGGAGACGCGCGGCGAGCTGACGCACGTCGAGTTCATGATCCCGGCGCGCGGCCTGATCGGCTTGCGGACGCGCATGCTCAACGCCACCGCCGGCCAGGCCATCATGCACCATACTTTCTACGACTATCAGCCGATCCGGCCGGGCATCGCCGGCCGGGCCAACGGCGTGCTGATTTCCACCGATACCGGCCGGGCCACCCCCTTCGCCCTGGACGGCTTGCAGGAGCGCGGCACGCTGTTCATCGCGGCGGGCGAGCAGGTCTACGAAGGCCAGGTCGTGGGTGAGCATTGCCGGGACAACGACCTGCCGGTCAACGTTTGCCGGGAAAAGAAGCTGACCAACATGCGGGCTTCGGGCTCGGAAAAGAGCATCATCCTGAAGCCGCCGCGGGTGATGAGCCTGGAGCCGGCCCTGGAGTACATCGAGGAAGATGAACTCGTCGAGATCACGCCCAAGGCGATCCGGCTGCGCAAGGTCTACCTGAAGGAATCCGACCGCCGCAAGCAAGCCCGGCAAGCGCGCGACGATTGACGGCGATTCGCGCCCGGAAAGAAATCCTGGGTCCGCCACTCTGCCACGCGGGACAGTGGCGGACCTGGCTTCTTGTTCGTAGTTCCGCCTTCAGGCGGCGAGTCGCTCGACCGCCTGAAGGCGGAACTACGAACGGCCGCACCGGGAACCTTCTGGCTCTGGCTCCGCCACTCCGCCACGCGGGAAGGTGGCGGACCCAGCGGCGGCGTGTCGGCCTTTGAAAGAAGTCCGAATAGCTGTTAGCTGACAGCTTTCAGTTGAGAATCTCATTTCGTTGCAGTCGATGGTTCGGTACCCCGCATGGAACCCCCAGCCCCATCACCGGAAGCGCCGCCCGCCGGGCCTGGCAAGGTCCGCTACGTGGTCTACATCTCGCTGGGCTGGTTCTTCGTCGGCCTGGCGTTTCTGGGGGCGCTGCTCCCCCTGTTGCCGACCACGCCGTTTCTGCTCCTGGCCAGCGCCATGTTCCTGAAGTCGTCGCCGCGCCTGAACCGCTGGCTGCTCGGCACCCGGCTGTTCGGCCCGTTCCTGCGCGATTGGCAACGGCATCGCGGGGTGCGCCGACGGGTGAAGATCACCGCCGTGGTGCTGCTGCTCGTCGTCGGCGGCGCGAGCATCGCCTTCGCCGACGTCGCCTGGCCGATTCGCGCGGTGGTCTGCGGCATCTTGCTGATTGGCCTGGTCGTCGTCTTGCGGCTGCGGGTGATTGATGACGAGCCAACACCGATTGCAGACGTGACCGCACTTGAGCCAGTAGTGGTAGTGGAAGGGAATCTGGTCCGGGTTGAAGACAGCAACAGCCAGTTGCCAAGAAGTGATGCGTAGCCGCCGTGAATCAAAGAACGCTTCTTTCAGGCAAGTCTATTGCCAGTCCGCTGGAGGCAGTGCGATGTCCAGCGAAACCAAACCTGTCGCTGTACCAAACTTCCGATTGCGTCGCGGCTTGTCGGTTTTACTGCCGATAGCTGTTCTGGGTGCTGCGGGCGTGATTGCCTGGGTAACTCGCGCAGATCACGGGCTGCGGTCATCGTCCCCATCGGTTCCGCAGGACAAGCAGATGCGTTCCCTCCAGGTACATCTGGTGAATGATCGTCTCGCTGCGACGGCGATTTCCAAGGCAGGACGGGCGATTGTCTATGTGGATGCGCCTTACTCCGTTACCGCCGCCAAGCATGGGCAACAGTTTCTTCGAGGCATGTTGCACCTTAGCCGGCACTCCCCCAATCTCCAGATCGCGATGTACTGGATTGAGGATGATTCGGAAGACTGGTGCAGTGAATGGGTGCTTGCCTTGGGCGAGGTGGGATTAAATGATGTTGCAATTCCGATCGGTAATGGCGCGATTATCTGGATGGAGCACGGCAAGGTTGTGCAGTTCCAGGTAGGGTCCAAAATTGAAAGCGCTTACGAGATCACGGAGATCACGCGCAGGTTGTGGAAAAGTGCCGATTGATGTCGCAGTTCAGCGGAATCACGGGCGCTTCCTCGTGTAGTCCAGTGCTTCATCCACGCTGGCGAACGCTGGCTCGCTGGCCTGAATCTGCCGCAGCAGTTGATCCCATGCGGTCTGTTGCTCGGCTGTCGGCGGCGGCGGAATGTCGGGAATCAGCACGCCGACCCTCGCGCCTTTCGGTAACTGGACCGGTTGGCACGGGATGAACACCTGACCATCAAATTCCGCCTGGATGATCGCCATGACGCTTGCCTCCGCTCGCCTTACACCTGCACAAACTCCTGCCGGTTCACATCAAAAACTCCCCGCGCCGTGATCTTCAAATCCGGAATCACCGGCAGCGCCAGGAACGACAGCGCCCCGAACGGACACGCCAGTTCGCAGCCCAGGGCTTGCGCCGCTGCTCGCACTTCACGGAGTTGCCGGCAGACCACATCGGCATGCTCGACCGACAGCAGGCCCGCCACCGGCAACGGCAACCGGGCGCGCACTTCACCGTCGGAGACTACCACGAAACCGCCTTGCATTGTTTCCAGTTCGCGCACGCAGGCCAGCATGTCGCGGGCGTTCGTGCCGGTGAGGACCAGGTTGTGCGAATCGTGGGCGACCGATGAGCCAAGCGCGCCAGGTTTGCGGAAGTTGAAGCCGGCGACCAGACCCAGGCCGACCAGGCCCGTCGCCCGGTGGCGCTCGATGCTGGCGAGCAGGGCCACGTCGCGCGTCAGGTCCGCCGTCCACTCACCGTCCTTCACTGAAACCGGGACGGTTTCTGACTTCGTGATGAGCTGGCCCGGCAACAGGCGAATCGCTGGTGCAGTCGGGCCGCTCGGCCGCAGGCGGAAGGCGGCTTCCGTCAGCGGGGCAAGGTGAATCGAATTCTCGGCCGCCGGCACCGTGGCTTGCGTCGTCGCCAGGAACTGGCCGTCGCGCGCGGCCAACCGGCCGTTCTTGAAGACTAGCGAGGGCCGAAACTCCTGCAAGTCGGGCAGCACCACCAGATCGGCACGATAGCCCGTCGCCGCCGCGCCGCGGTCCCAGAGTCCGTAGTGCCGGGCGGGGACCAGGGTCGCTTGCCGGATCGCGGACACCGCCGGCACGCCGGCCGCCGCCACGCGGCGCAGCAGGCCGTCGATATGGCCATGCTGACGGAGGTCATCGGGCAGGATGTCGTCCGTCACCAAGGTCCAGAGGTCGCCCAGGTCGCCGGCCACGACTGCGGGCAAAAGGGCGTCGAGATTGCGCGCCACCGAGCCTTCGCGGACCTGCACCAGCATGCCGCCTGCTGCTTTCTCCCGAGCCTCTTCGATGGTGGACGATTCGTGGTCCGCGCGGACGCCGGCCGCAAGATAGGCGAGCAAGTGCTGCCCGCGCATGCCCGGTGCATGGCCATCGACCACGCGCTTGCCCGCCAGGCCGGCGCGAATCTTCTCCAGCACGGCCGGTTCGCCTTGCCAGACGGCGGGCATGTCCATCATCTCGGCCAGGCCGAGCACGCGCGGCCGTTCCAGCAGTTGCCGGACTTCTGCCGGCCCCAGCACCGCGCCCGCGTTTTCCCAACTCGTGCAGGGCACGCACGACGAAGCCATGAAGAACACATCCAGCGGCAAGCCTTCGCTGGCCGCGATCAGCTGGTCGATGCCGGGAATGCCCAGCACGTTGCCGATCTCGTGCGAATCCGAAATTGTCGTCGTGGTGCCGCGCGGCACGGCCAGCCGGGCCAGTTCGGCTGGCAACAGCAGCGTGCTTTCCAGGTGCATGTGCGAATCGATCAGGCCCGGCAGCACGAACTGGCCGCCCAGGTCGAGCGTTTCCCGCGCGGACCACGGATAGTTGCCGACCCCCGCGATCCAGCCATCGGCGATGACCAGGTTCACCGCCTCGACGCGCCGCGTGAAAACGTTCACGACTTGCCCGCCGGTCAGCAGCAGGTCGCCGGCTTCCTGCCCCTGCGCCACCCGGATGCGCCGTTGCAGCACGGGCAGTTCCACGGGTGCCAGCGGG
>JAEUIF010000587.1 GCA_016795185.1 Planctomycetia bacterium
AGATCACGGTGGACTTTCAGTACCAGTCCGCCAGCCCGCTCGCCAGCCCGCTCTTGCAGTTCAACCGGATTGTCGCGGGCTTGATGAACCTGTTCGGCGGCCTGAATTCGCCCTTCAAGCCGCAGGTGCTGGTTGGTTGACGGGGCGGTTCGCCGCGCCGCAGCGCCCTTTCGTGCATTCGCGGGAAAGTCCCTTGACCGCGCGGACGAACCTGCATACCGTACACTCTTTCGGTTCGTGATTGCGCGCCGCGCGCGGCTCCGCGCCGGCTGCGTCCTGGGAGTTTGCCATGCCGACGATCAATCAGCTGGTGCGCAAGCCACGCCGCCAGCAATACCGTAAGCCGAAGCATCCGGCCATGCAGGGCAACCCGCAGAAGCGCGGCGTCTGCCTTCAGGTCAAGACCATGACGCCCAAGAAGCCGAACTCGGCGCTCCGCAAGGTGGCCCGCGTGCGGTTGTCCAACGGCATCGAAGTGACGGCCTACATCCCCGGTGAAGGCCACAACTTGCAGGAGCACTCCATCGTGCTCGTCCGCGGCGGGCGCGTCCGCGACCTGCCCGGCGTGCGCTATCACATCGTCCGCGGCGTGCTCGACTCCCAGGGCGTCGCCGACCGCAAGCAGGCCCGTTCCAAGTACGGCGCCAAGCTGGAAGGCAACAAGTAGGGAAACGGGACGAAGGCAGCGGGAACGGAAGCCTGGCGCAAGTCCGGCCGCCGGTCGTCGTTTCCTTCGGACTGTTCAGGACCAATTTCCCGACGAGGACCATCTTCCATGATGGAAACGCAAGTGATTCTGGACTTCGCCTGTCGATCCTGCGGCGAAGCGGTGAGCGTGACCGTCAAGTGCGAGGGCAAGGGTCTGGCCCAGGCAGGCCGCACCATCGCCCGCGTGCATGTGCCCTGCCCCGGCTGCGGCAGCGTTCACTGCCTCGACTTCGAGCCCAACGGCACCTTGCGTGACGTCCGCCCGTCCCTGGGATCGCGCCAGCTCCTCGAACCTTCCATCAACTAAGGATATTGCTTCCCCGATTCATTCGCCGCTGAGCAAGACAAGCGAGACTTACTTATGGCCCGGAAACGTACTGCCAGTGCAACCACCCTCAAGCCCGACCCAGTTTACCAGAACAAGCTGGCGAGCAAGTTCATCAACTGCCTGATGTGGCAAGGCAAGAAGGCCACCGCCATGCGCATCTTCTACGGCGCGCTGGACCAGATCAAGAAGCGTATGCCCGACGCCGACCCGATCCAGGTTTTCGAGCAGGCCATCGAGCACGTCAAGCCGACCGTCGAGGTCCGCTCGAAGCGCGTCGGTGGTGCGACCTATCAGGTGCCGATGCCCGTGAACCGCACCCGGCAGCAGAGCCTGGCCATCCGCTGGACCATCGCCGCCGCCCGGTCCAAGGCCGGCCGCCCGATGTACCTGCGCCTGGCGGATGAGCTGATGGCTGCCTACCGCCGCGAGGGTGAGGCGATGGCCAAGCGCGAAAACACGATCAAGATGGCCGACGCCAACAAGGCGTTCTCACACTTCGCGTGGTGAGTTCCAGGAGTCAGCAATCAGGGGTCAGGAGTCAGGAATCAGGGGTCAGGAGTCAGGGGAGCCACTGAATGCTTCCCTTGCTCCTGGCCTTTTTCGTCGAACCTGACCCCTCGACAACGACTCTGTTTACTGACCCTTGACCCCTGACTCCTGTTCCCTGACTCCTGACCCCTGGTTGCCAATGGCTGCCGAGAAAGCTAGCGCCGATCTGAGTAAGTATCGCAATATCGGCATCATTGCGCACATCGACGCCGGCAAGACGACGACCACGGACCACATCCTGTACTACGCCGGCGCGAAACACAAACTCGGCTCGGTGGACAAGGGCACCACAACCACGGACTACGACCAGGAAGAGCAGGAACGCGGCATCACCATTTACAGCGCCTGCATTCCGTTCCCCTGGCGGCAACACACCATCAACCTGATCGACACGCCGGGCCACGTCGATTTCACCGCCGAGGTCGAACGCTCGCTGCGCGTGCTCGACGGCTGCGTCGTGGTCTTCGATGCCCAGAAGGGCGTCGAGGCCCAGTCGGAAACGGTCTGGCGGCAGGCGGACAAGTACGGCGTGCCGCGCCTGGTGTTCGTCAACAAGATGGACGTGGTCGGCGCGAACTTCGCCAACGTCGTGGAAGAAATCCGCGAACGCCTCGAAGGCCGCCCGGTGGCGGTATCCATCCCCATCGGCAGCGGGTCCATCAAGGACAGCGCCACGCCTTTCGGCGGCATCATCGACCTGATCCAGATGAAGGCCCTGTTCTTCGACCCGAAGGACGAGGGCAAGACCATCCGCGTCGAGCCGATCCCCGCCGAGATGGAGGAAGAGGTCGCGCAGTACCGGGAGACGCTGTTCAACCTGCTCACCGAGCACGACGACCAGGACCGCATCACCACGCTGTACCTCGAAGGCAAGGAGATTCCCGACGAGACGCTGCGTCAGGTGATCCGCGACCAGACCCTGAAGCGCTTCATCCAGCCGGTGGCGTGCGGTTCCGGACGCGAGCATATCGGCATTCAGCCCTTGCTGGATGCCGTGGTCTGGTATCTGCCCAGCCCGCTCGATCGTCCGCCGGTCGTCGGCACGCACCCGGAGAAGAAGGACAAGGAAGAGAAGCGCAAGCCCGATCCGAAGGAGCCGTTCTGCGGTCTGGTCTTCAAGATCGCGGCGGACAAGCACGGCGACATCTACTTCGTGCGCGTCTATTCGGGCACACTCAAACCGCAAAGCCGCTTGCTGAACCCCGGCAAGAACTTCAAGGAACTGGTCAGCAAGATTTATCACGTTCACGCCGACCCGACGCGGCGCAGCAACCTGGAGGAACTCGCGGGCGGCAGCCAGGCCGGCGACATCGTGGTGCTCA
>JAEUIF010000677.1 GCA_016795185.1 Planctomycetia bacterium
CCCGCTGCCTTCGGTGGTTCAAACAATCAAAGCAGCCAACCAGGATTCAAAGATAGGGGCTGGTGAGAAATGCGGGCTAGCCCGACACGTTTCGCCAATTGACGGATCAATTGTCGGCGGCGCTTCAAGTCGGGCTAGAAAGCCCGACGTACATCAATTGGACGACTGACCACGGACGCAGCCCATTATAGCTGATCGGCCACCGGCAGCGGGCCGTGCGTGAAGTGATGCAGCGGGCGGACCAGCTGACGGAAGTCGTCGCGCGCCAGCGTTACGGTGTTCCATTTCGGGCTGCGGACGCGCATGAGTTTGCGATACTGGTCAGCCTGCACGGCGCGGAACAGGTAGCGCCGGCCGCGCCAGTGCCAGTAGTCTTCCGTGTCTTCGGACAGTTCGACGGCGGGGCCGAGCAGATACGTGAACACGAGCAAGCCGTGATAATCCTGGCCGAAACGGACTTTCCACTGTGCCAGGCCGTCAATATCGTCGCGCTTGGACCAGCATTCCCAGACGCGGCGTTCCTTGCCGCCGGAGGTTGCCGGAAAGCGGCGGCCCTTTACGTCCACGAGCAGGCGGGAACCGTTTTCGCCGTAAACGACGAAATCGAGGCACTTGATGGTGCCATCTTCCGCCGGCGCGCGCCGCGTCTCGTCGACGGCGACGTAACACAGTCGCCGCATCTGGAGGTATCCCTCGAAGGCCCGCTCGTAGTGATTGCCGCGATCCATGAATAGCTCCGGAAGCTGACGCCCGCCAACTCGCCGTCAGAGTGTGAGCAGCTTGCGCAGTGCGGTGGCGACCTCGGCCGCGGGCACGGTTTGCTCCTCGCGTTTCGCCAGGTCTTTGACTTTCCAGTTGCCCTGGGCGAACTCATCCGGGCCGGCGATCAGCGCCAGGCGGAAGCCCCGCTTCTCGGCGTACTGCAACTGTGGGCCGACCTTCTTGGCGTCCGGATAAACCTCGACGCCCAGGCCCGCCGCGCGCAGCGTGCGCGCCATGCGCTGATATTCGCCGAGGTGGGCGGCGCTGAACTGGACGACGAACACCTCGGCCGGCGTGGCGACTTTCGGCAGCAGCTTCAGTTCTTCCATCGCCGCCAGCAAGCGGTCGAGGCCGAGCGACGCTCCGACGCCGGGCAATTGCTGCTTCGTGTACAACCCGGCCAGGTTGTCGTAACGGCCGCCGGAGCAAACGCTGCCGATGCCCGGTAGGTCGCACAGAAAAGTCTCGTAAATGGTGCCCGTATAGTAATCCAGGCCGCGCGCGATGGATAGATCGAGCTTCAGCCGTTCGGTGGGCACCCCGGCGACGACGGCAGCCGTCGTCAGTTCCCGCAACCGCGTGATGCCATCGGCTGCCTTGGCATTGCCGCCGAACTCGCGCTGTAGCCGTTCGAGGACTTCTTCGTTGCTGCCCTCGGTCTCCGCCATCAGCAGCACGCGATCCGCCTGTTCGCCGCTGACGCCCGGAATCTCGGTCATCTCCTGGCGCGTGGCGTCCCGCTTGATCTTGGGCAGTTTGTCCAGCACCCGCAACACCGGCACCGCCTGCGCGGACAGGCCCATCTCTTCCAGCAGGCCGTTCAGCACCAGTCGATTGTTGACGCGAATCTGGAAGCGATCAAAGCCGAGCGCCAGCATCATGTCGTGAATGACCAGGACGGTTTCCAGGTCGGCGGCGTTGCTGGTGGTGCCGATGGTGTCGAAGTCGCACTGCCAGAATTCGCGGTAACGGCCATGCGCCGTGTTCTCGCCCCGCCAGACCGGGCCCATCGCGTAGCGCTTGAACGGTGTGCCCAGCTTGCCGATGTACTGCGCGGCAAAGCGGGCGAAGGGAATGGTCAGGTCGAAGCGCATCGCCACGTCGCGCTCGCCATGATCCTTGAAGCGATAGATGAGCCGGTCGGATTCCGCGCCGCCCTTGCCGGTCAGGATTTCGGCGTATTCCAGCGCGGGCGTGTCGATGGGCGCGAAGCCGTAGGAGCGATACACCCGCCGGACCTTTTCCAGCAGTTGCTCGCGCGGGATCATCAGTTCGGGCGGGTAATCGCGAAAACCCTTGAGGGTGCGCGGTTCGATCAAGTCGGCCAAAATTCAACTCCTTCGTTGAACCGCGGAGTCGTTTAGCCGCGAGCCGAAAGGCGAGCGCTAAACCACTCCGCGGCTAAACGGGACACGAATCATCCGGCGATGGTTCGGCTTAATGTCGGTTCTTGTAGCGCGAGCTGACGCGCGTCAGGAAGCGGCGTTCTTCCTCGGTCAGCGAGTGCATGCCGCTCTCTTTCACCTTTTCGAGCAGTTCGTCGAGGCGGCGTTCCTCGGCCTCGCGCTCTTCCTGCTCGCGCTGCAACTTGCGGGCGGCGCGGCGCTGAAGCCAGCGCTGGAAGACGTTGGGCCGCTTCTGGCGGGGCGGCGGGGGTTCGCCGCGCTCCAGGCTGGTGTAGCCTTGCGAGAAGTCGTAGCCGAAGAGCGGTTCCTCGCCGCCGGTTTCCAGCACGTACCACTGGTGCCGGCAGGTAGCGTAGATGAACAGCGCCAGCAGCAAGGGCAGCACCGAATCGATGACCACGCCATAAAGCGCGATGATGAGCATGAAGACGAAGCCGACGAAGACCGTGCTCAGCGTGGCTTGCCGATATTCGCCGCGCCACCAGAGAATGCTCTGGAGCAACCGGCCGCCGTCGAGCGGAAACGCGGGCAGCATGTTCAGCAGGAACAGTACCCAGTTGACCCAGAAGAACCGGGCGGCGAGCAACTCCCAGCGTCCGAGCGGGGCGGGGTCCTCGGGCTTCAACTTGGCGTCCGGATAGTCTTTCGCGATGTATTCCTTGACGGGCGGGCGCGGTGGTTCCTTGCTGTTGGGGTCGCGCGGCACGATCTTGACTTCCACCTCGGCGGGTGACAGTTCGCGCGTCACCGGGCCGCCTGCCGTGCCGGCGGGTGGCGGTGTCTCAAAGGTGAAGCGTTTGGGATCGCCGGCGTTGTACAGGCTGCCGTAACTGATGCCTTCGGACCACTTGTAGAGACGCGGTGCCAGCGGGTCGGCGTCCGCTGACCAGGGATTGAGTGCTGGCCGCAACGAGTGCGCTGCGAGCAGCAGGCCGACAGCCAGGCACAGGAGCAGGTTCACGGCCGGGCCGGCGGCATTGGCAATGAAGTTGGCGCGCGGCGTGTGCGGCACTTCCAGCGGGGCCAAGCCGCCGAGCGGCCACATCAGAACCTCGGGCGCGTCGCCGTCCACCAGACGCGCGCCGAAGCAGTGGCCCAGTTCGTGCAGCAACACGGCGACAAATCCGAGGCCGAGCACGACGAGAGCATCCAGCCAGAGATTCGGCCAGAGCGGTTCGCGGGTATAGGGATCGCGCAGGAAGGCGGCGCGCAGCACCATCGCCAGTGCGAAGAGCAGGAACAGGATATGCACCCGGATCGTGATGCCGAACAGTCGGCCGAGCGGCAACGACCAGGTAAACGGGTCACGCATTGCAAGCTACTCGCCATTCCGAGGGTAGCGTTGAAAAGCCGATCCAGGAATCTTATCATCGGCCCCTGCGCCAAGCAATCATCCCGTCGCCCGCACCAGCAGGAGAATCGAGCCATGCCCCGTCAGGTGATGTATTCAGGACGACGCATCCAGGTCGCGCTGGACACCGAAACCGCACCGGATGGGCACCTGATCCAGCGCGACATCGTGCTGCATCCCGGCGCGGTGGCGATCCTGCCGCTGGTGGACGACACGCACGTCTGCCTGCTGAAAAACCGCCGGCCGAACGTGGGC
This sequence comes from Planctomycetia bacterium, assembly GCA_016795185.1. GTDB lineage: Bacteria > Planctomycetota > Planctomycetia > Gemmatales > Gemmataceae > JAGVLI01. The sequence continues at coordinate 3,775 of JAEUIF010000677.1, forward strand.
GAAACGCTCATCGAGATTCCCGCCGGCTGCCTGGAACCCGGAGAGGAACCCGCCGCCGCCGCGATCCGCGAACTGGCCGAGGAAACCGGCTATCGCGCCGCCCGCTGGCGTAAGCTGACCGACTTCTTCCCGTCGCCCGGCTGCCTGAGCGAACGCACGCACCTGTTCGTGGCCCAGGACCTTATGGCCGGCGACATGCGCCCCGAACGCGACGAGGACTTGCAGCCCTTCGTGACCACCTGGCAAGAAGCGCTGACCTGGGCGCTGGACGGCACGCTCCGCGACGCGAAGACGGTTCTGGCTCTGCTGCTTTGGGACCGGCTGCGCGAATGACATTCGACAGATCGGCACCTCGGAACGTGTTGGCCACTCAGCCGACGGTGGTCTGTGCCGTAGCATACAACCGCTTCGCGCAGGGGGGCTTCAATTCGTGCGCCTCCGCTGCAAATACCTCAATGCGGCGGCGCTACCGCTAACTCTGGCTGCGCGGCGCACACGATCCGATCCGGTCTGCGCGGTTGCAACAGCTTGGCGATCAAGGCCGTCCAGCCGGTTTGGTGCGCCGCTCCCACGCCGCGGCCGTTGTCGCCGTGGAAATACTCGTAGAAGAGCAGGTAGTCGCGGAAGTGTGGATCGTTCTGCATCTTGGCGCAGTCGCCGAAGATCGGCCGGCGGCCGTGCTCGTCGCGCAGGAACAACCGGGTCAGGCGGCGCGTCAGTTCGTCGGCGATTTGCCGGATCGTCAGCATGTTGCCGGAACCCGTCGGGCATTCCACCAGGAACTCATCGCCGTAGTAGTAGTGAAACTTCTGCAAGGACTCGATCAGCAGGAAGTTCACCGGAAACCAGATCGGACCGCGCCAGTTGGAGTTGCCGCCGAACATGCCCGAGTCCGATTCGCCCGGCACATAGGAAACCTCCAGTCGGTTGCCCTGGCAATCGAAGTAGTAGGGCTCGCGCTCGTGCTGCTTGGACATCGCGCGCACGCCATAGTCGGACAGAAACTCCGTCTCGTTCAGCATCCGCCGCAGCAGGCACTTCATGCGATGACCGCGCAGCAGCGACAGCAAGCGACGGTCGCCGATGCCGGGTGCATGCCATTGCGAGACCAGCCGCGCCAGGTCGGGCCGGTAGTTGAGGTACCAGCTCAGGCGGCGGTTGAAGTCGGGCAGCACCTTTAGCATTTCGGGTTCGAGCGTTTCCACGGCGAACAGCGGAATCAAGCCGACCATCGACTTGACCTTGAGCGGCATCTTCTGGCCGTCCGAGGTATTGAGCACGTCGTAGAAGAACTCGTCTTTCTCATCCCACATGCCGATGCCGCACTCTTCGCCCAGCTCGTCGCCGATGTTGGTCATCGCTTCCGCGATGTAGAGGAAGTGCTCGAAGAACTTGGTGGCGATGTCCTCGTAGACGTGATTGTGCAGGGCCAGTTCCAGGGCGATGCGCATCAGGTTCAGGCAGAACATGGCCATCCAGGCGGTGGCATCCGACTGGTTGATGAACGCGCCGCCCGGCAGGCGGGAGCTGCGGTCGAAGACGCCGATGTTGTCCAGGCCGAGAAAGCCGCCCTGGAAGATGTTGCGGCCCTGGGCGTCCTTGCGGTTGACCCACCAGGTAAAGTTGAGCATCAACTTGTGAAAGACGCGCTCCAGGAAAGCCAGGTCGCCGCAGTCGCCGCGGTTGCGCCGGTCGATCTGAAACACGCGCCAGACCGCCCAGGCATGCACCGGCGGATTCACGTCGCTGAAGTTCCATTCGTAAGCTGGCAGCTGGCCGTTCGGGTGCATGTACCATTCGCGCGTGAACAACGACAGCTGATGCTTGGCGAACTCGGCGTCAATCAGCGCGAACGGCAGCGTGTGGAAAGCCAGGTCCCAGGCGGCGTACCAGGGATACTCCCACTTGTCGGGCATCGAGACGACGTTGGCGTTGTTGAGGTGCAGCCAGTCGCGGTTGCGGCCGCGCTTGCGCGCCTTCGGCGGCACCGGTTGGGCGGGGTCGCCCTTGAGCCATTCCGGCACATCGTAATGGTAGAACTGCTTGCTCCAGATCAGGCCGGCGAAGGCTTGCCGTTGGACCAGGCGCGCCTCGGCGTCGGGCTGCATGCTTTGCAAGTCGCCATAGAACTGGTCGGCTTCGTGCTGGCGTCGCTGCATGACGGCGGCAAAATCCGCGAACGGTGCATTGGTTTGCTGATTCGTCAACCGCAGACGAATGGTCGCCGAGCCGCGCGCGGGCACGACGAATGTGTAGTGCGCCGCCGCCTTGGTGCCGGTCTGATGCGGATTGACGGCGTTGCGGTTGCCGTGAATCAGAAACTCGTGAAACGCATCCTTGAAGTAGCCGTGGGTGGCGGCATCGCCGTAGAGCCGTGCGGAATTGGTATCGTTGTCGCAGAATAGCAGCGCTGGTTCCTCCTCGGCGTGCAACCAGTACGTTCCCAGTTCGGGGTGGCGGGCCTCGATGACGCCGTCGCCGATGACATGGAGGATGGGCCGCGCCGCGTCGGGCTTCCATGCCCAGGTATTGCGAAACCAAAGCTGCGGCAGCAGGTGCAGCGGGCCATCGTCCGGCCCGCGGTTGTGCGCTGTCACCTGCATCAGCAGGTCATCAGGACCGGCCTTGGCGTACTCGACGAAAACATCGAAATAGCGGTCGTCGTCGAAAATGCCCGTGTCGAGCAACTCGAATTCGGGCCGCAGCCGGTCGCGACGGGCGTTCTCCTGAATGAGCCGCGCATAGGGAAATTCGCGGCGTGGATACTTGTAGAGCATGCGCAGCCAGGAATGCGTCGGCGTGGCGTCGAGGTCGTAATACAGTTCCTTGACGTCCTCGCCGTGGTTGCCCTCGTTGTTGCTCAGGCCAAAGTAGCGCTCTTTCAGGATGGGATCGCGGCCGTTCCACAGGGCCAGCGATAGGCACAAATGCTGGTCCTCGTCGCTGATGCCCGCGATGCCGTCCTCGCCCCAGCGATAGGCCCGGCTCCGCGCATGATCGTGGGGGAAATAGTCCCAGGCATTGCCCGCCGCGCTGTAGTCCTCGCGCACCGTGCCCCATTGCCGGTCGCTGAGGTAAGGCCCCCAGTGCTTCCACGCCTGTTGCCCCAAACGGTCCTCATCCAGCCGCTGATTTTCCGGATTCGCCGCCGCCACGCGATGTCCCTTTGCTACAGTGTTGCCGGAACGGAAATTGTGTAAATCCTATCCTACAACGGCAGAGGTCGAGATGCCCCCCTCGTTTCGCAAAGTCGCGCTGGTGACCGGCAGCGGGGCGCGGCGCATTGGGTCGCACGTCGCGGAAGCGCTGGCCGAACGCGGCTACGCCTTGGCCATACACTATCGTAGCTCGGCCCAGGAAGCGGCGGAGTTCGTCGGGCAGCTGCAAGCACGCGGCATCGAGGCAGCAGCTTTCCAGGCCGACCTGACGGATGAACAGGCCGTACAGACGCTGCTGCGGCAGACGCTCGACCGCTTCGGCCGGCTGGACGTGCTGGTCAACTGCGCTGCCGTCTGGAAAAGCAAGCGTCTGGAGGAGGTGACAGCGGCTGATGTCCGCCACTACTTCGAGACCAACACGCTGAGCACCTTCGTGTGCAGCCAGCAAGCGGGACTGGCAATGGTGCGGCAACCGGAGGGTGGGTGCATCATCACGCTGGGCGACTGGGCGGTGGAGCGGCCGTACCTGAACTACGCCGCGTATTTCCCGTCGAAGGGCGCCATCCCCACGCTCACGCGGACACTGGCCGTCGAACTCGGCACGCGCAACCCTGCGGTGCGGGTCAACTGCATCCTGCCGGGGCCCGTGATGCTGCCGCCTGACTTGCCCGCCGCTGAACGCCAGGAAGCGATTGATGCCACGCTGGTAAAGCGCGAGGGCACACCCCAGCATGTGGCCCAGGCCGTGCTGTTCCTGATCGAGAACGACTTCGTCACGGGTGTCTGTCTGCCGGTGGACGGAGGGCGAACCATCTACGCGCCGGGATAGTGGCTTGCGGTGCGTGCTGGCCGCACTATGATAGGGCCGATTTCCTGCGGTCGGCAATCAACCTGGGGACACCAATGATTCGCATCGGTATCGTCGGCGTCGGGTTCATGGGCTGGATCCACTGGCTGGGCGCGAAGAAACTGCGCGGCGCGCGGGTGACGGCCATCAGCAGCCGCGACGCGAAGAAGCGGGCCGGCGACTGGCGGAGCATTCGCGGCAACTTCGGCCCGCCCGGCGAACAGGTGGACCTGTCGAAGATCAAGGCTTACGAAACGGTCGAACAGTTGCTCGAAGACCCCGACATCGACCTGGTGGACATTTGCAACCCCACCGACCTGCACCCGGAGACCGCCATCGCGGCCCTGCATGCCGGCAAGCACGTGCTGGTCGAAAAGGCCATCGCCCTGACCGCCCAGGACGCCGACGCCATGCTGGCCGCCGCGAAGAAGTCCGGCAAGCTGCTGATGGTCGCGCACGTGCTGCCCTTCGTGCCGGAGTACGCCTTCGCCGCCGAGGTAGTGCGTACCGGCAAGTACGGCAAGCTGCTGGCGGCGACCTTCCAGCGCATCATCTCCAAGCCGGACTGGTCGCAGGAGATCGGCGACGCGGGCAAGACGGGCGGACCCGCCGTCGACCTGCACATTCACGACACGCATTTCATCGGCTTGTTGTGCGGCGTACCGAGGGAGGTCTTCTCCACCGGCGTCGTCGATCGGGGCACGGTGGTCCATGTGACCACGCAATACCTCTATGGCAAGAATGGGCCGAGCATCGCCTGCACCAGCGGCGCGCTAACGTCGAAAGCCCGGCCGTTCATTCACTCGTTCGAGCTCTTTCTGGAGAAGGCGACCCTGATCTTCACGGGTACGTCGCCGCTGCGGGTACTCGTGGCCAACGGCCGGGTTTACGAGCCGAAATTGAAAGGCGGCGGCGACCCCACGGCCGCCTTCACCGCGGAAATCCAGACGGCGGTCAACGGCGTGGTGGCGGGCAAGGCCCCCGACTTGCTGAGTGCCCAGCTGGCGCGCGACGCCCTGGTGCTGTGCCACAAGGAAATCGAGTCCGTGAAGACGGGCAAGGCGGTGGCCGTGTAATCAGGGCGGCCACCGGGCCCAGTGGTACCGAGGAAACCGCCCACGATGGCCAAGCCTTTCGATAGCGCCTTGAAAGAATTGATCGAACGGCATCCCATCGACTGGCTGACGCTGGCCGGTGGTCCTGCGGGGGCGACTGTTCAGGTAATCGATACGGATGTGTCCACGGTTTCGGCCGCGGCCGACAAGATCATTCGCATCGAAACGACCGCTGCCTACCTGTTGCACATCGAACTGGAAAGCAGTCCCAGAACTGATCCGGGCGAGTACCTGCAATGGTACAATACGTTGATCCGGCACCGGCACGGTTTGCCCGTGCAAACCTTGGTGGTGCTCCTTCGGCCTTCGGCGGACTCGCCGCGCTGGGACGGGCTCTACCAGCACCGATTACCGAACGAAGCGGTATACATGGAGTTCCGCTACCGCGTGGTGCGTTTGTGGGAACAATCAGTCGGCTCCTTCCTCAACGCGGGATTGGGCCTGCTGCCGCTGGCCATGCTGACGAACGTGCCGGAAATCGAATTGCCTGTGGTAGCGGAACGCATCGCCGAGCGACTGCAACGAGAAGCCGCACCCACGGAATTACGAACACTCTGGCAAACGACCTTCATACTGACGGGCTTGCGCTTGCCGCCGCAAGCCATGTTAGCTTTGTTTCAAGGAGTAACTTCGATGGGGAACATTCTCGAGGATTCATCAGCTTATCAGATATTCAAGGAAGCCGGACTGCGCGACGGGCTGCGCGAGGGGCGCGTCGAAGGGCTGCGCGAGGGGCGCGTCGAAGGGCTGCGCGACGTGGTCCTGGGACTCGGCCACGCCCGGTTCGGCGCTGCCGCACCGGACATACTTCAATCACTAAAGCAGGTCGCGGATCCTGAACGATTGAAACGGATGATCCAACGCTTGCATCAAGTCGCCAGCTGGGATGAATTGCTGACGACTCCGTGAATACCAACCGAGGACGACAGTAGCGAACCGATTCATCAGGACGGCTGACATGCCATTCCTTGATTGGTTGAGCCGATTCAGCCGACAACTTCGGCGCTTCGGCCAGTCTCAGCGCTGGGCCAAGTGTGCCATCGATGGCATGGATGTTCCTTGGACCGGTCGGATTGCGACCGCCACCGGCGCGCCGCTCGATTTGTACTATTGCTATTGCTGTGGGAGCGGTGACGCTCTGTGGAACGGCTCCCAATTGGGTACAGCTCCGGCGTTTCGCTTTATTTGGGATGATGAACATCGCTCCTGGCAGTTGCGCCGAGTTCAAGGAAATCTGGACGAACGATCCATCATTCAATTCTTGAATGCAGTAGCCCCGAACGGAAACGTGCTTCAACGGAGAGCGCTTCACCACTCTTGAACCGCTACCATGGCCGATGCTCCCTCCGTCCCTGCGGATTCCGCCCACGACGAGTTGCTGGCCCGCCTGCTGGCCGACCTCGGCGACCAGCAGCGGCGCGGCCTGCAACCGGACGTCGATGCCGTTGCCAGGGAGCATCCGGAACTCACGGCCGAGTTACGCGAACTGTGGGCCGTGGCACAGGTGGCACAGGAATGCGGTCGGTCGAACGCGGAGGGCAAGGCGACGGTCGAGTTGCCGAGTCCGCCCGGTGCCCGTACCGCCGTGCCCGAGGGCGGCGCGCAGCCGGCCGGCGTGCCGCGACTCTTCGGTGATTTCGAGATCATCGAGGAACTGGGCCGGGGCGGCATGGGCGTGGTGTTCAAGGCCCGGCAGAAGAGCCTGAACCGCACCGTGGCGCTGAAGATGATCCTGCGCGGCGACCTGGCTTCGCCCACCGAACTCGCCCGCTTCCGGGCCGAGGCGGAAGCCGCCGCCCGCTTGCAGCATCCCAATATCATTACCGTTCATGAGGTCGGCGACGTCAGCGGGCAAGCGTAC
>JAEUIF010000678.1 GCA_016795185.1 Planctomycetia bacterium
ATCCTGTTCGCGCCGCCAGCCTTCGCGCGCCCAATTGATGACGTCGCGGGGCCGGACCTCGATCTTGCCGTCGAGGAATTCGCGCTCCCAGGTTTGGCCGAGCGGGAACAACAGGTCGCGCTGCACCAGGCCGCGCAGCGGCGGTAGGTGCATGAACGGTGTTTGCCAGGCGTGCAAGCGATCCTGCACGATGCGAGCCGCCTCGGTCGGCGCGATGCGTTGCACCTGAATTTCGTGCTGCGCCAGCCGATGCCAGGTCGATTCCTGGATGACGCCCGCGGCGAGCCAGTCCGTCAGTGATTGCCGCAGACCGGAAGTCACCACCAGCAGGTTCACGGAACTGTCCAGCAGGGCATGGAGGAAACGGGCCAAGGCACCGGCCTGCTGCGGTTCGAGATTGTCGATCTGGTCGAAGCAGAGGATCAGGGGCCGTTTCAGGTAGAGGCCCAGTTCGGCGAGTGCCGCCAATACGTTCTTGATCGGCTCCCCGTCGGCCAGGCCCACGGGCGTATCGCGGCGCGGGCCGGGCGGCAGACCCAGGCGAGCGGCGTCGTCCGGTTCCAGGAAGTCGCCCGAAAGCCAGCGCACCGCGAGCGCGGCCCGGCCATCGTTGGTCTTTTGGAAGTGCTCCTCGTGCGCCGAACGGTAGAAGCGCAGCAGGACATTGTGCAACTGGCGATCGACGCTGGCTGCCCGGCCTGGAGCTTGCAAGCAATACTCGTCGAGCAGTCGATGGTACGCGGACTCGGCTTCGGCCCAGGTGTAGCGCCGGCCGCGCTCGTGGCGCAGCGCCTGCTTCACGGCGGCGTCGATCAGCACGGACAGCGGCGTTTTGCGAAACTGGTCCACGCGGCCCTGCGTCAGAATGCTCATCACTGCCTTGAGCAGGGAACGCGGCAAGTGCTCGGGGGCTGCTTGCAGATTGGCCAGCGACACCAGGGTGGCATGGCCCGCGTTGGCCCAGCGTTCGAGGCGCGCGAGTTGATGGCTCTTGCCCGCGCCCGCTTCGCCCCAGACCATCGCGCCCAGGGCGAGCCGCTGCCGTTGCACCTTGGCGGCCAGTTCGAGCAGTTTTTGAAACGCGGCGGCATGCACCGATGGCGTATCCACGGCGTCCGGCGCGGCGGGCGTGACACGGTTCACGTCGAACGGGTTTTCGTCCCGCATTCCTTGCAGGAAGGCATCCAGACTGACGGGTGAGGGCACGGTAGTCATCAGCGACTCCGGCTGAGTGAGCGAACTCATGGCACTTTCCTCGACACGAAGAGCAACAGCGCGCCGTCCTCGACGATCCCCGCGTCCTGTTCCTCCGGACGGATGCCGTGCCGCCCTTCCGCGGCGCTGAGCGTATAGCGGCCGGCCAGCCGCAGCTTGTGAAGTTCAGCATTGAAGGCCGCAGGGTCGCAGGGCACCGCGCGCCGCAGTTCCACCAGGCTGACGAAGTTCGGCAAGCGTGCCTGGCGTTCCAGGTCGCGAAAGGCGGCGTCGAAGCGGGCGGCGAAATCATCGGCCTGCGTCGGCAGGGAGACCACTGCGGGAGGCGGCGCGCTATTCGCCACCGGCACACTGGATATTGGCAGCGGTGTGGTCGTTGGAAGAGCGGAGCGGACGTCGCTCAACAGGAACAGCAACGGCTTGCCCTTGAGCAGCAACGAGCCAACGCCCGATGGCAACGTTTCGCTGGCCAGCCTTCGCTGTAAGCCCTCTGCAAAAGCCCCGTGCAGCGCGGGTACGAGCGGCTTCTTCAAATCGGCCGGCGTGAACAACTGCTGGGTCGCCGTGCGCGACAGCGTCAGCACCAGTTCCAGTAGCTGAGGGGATTCTACCAGCCGTGGCAAATCTTCAGCTAACCCGACGGGCGAACGGTCGCGCAGCTTCGCGTCTTTTAAGAACACGACGATGCGCTGCTTGGTTTCCGGCAAGGCCAGGGCGGCCTTGAGCAACGTCGCCGGTGCCGGAACCTGCGTGCGCTGGATCAATTCGGCAAAGGTCGGTGGATACTGGCCACCGCCTGGGGCGCGGGCTGCTTCCAGGATGCGCAGCAGGTTCTCCGCCAAAACCACCTCGGGCGGACGCGGCAAGGGTAAGTGAGTGAGGTGGAGGTGCTGCTTCTTCTTGACCGCGACGAGGGCCACGCCATCCGGCAAGTGGCCCGATTGCACCCGGCGGTCCAGCGCGGCGGCGAAAGCTGGCTTGAGGTTGGCCGTCACCTTCGATCTCAGCTTCGCCGGATCGCAGGTCGGCGCGGCAGCCGTACAGTGCGTTTCGAGCAACACCAGCAGCAGCCTCGGGCTATCCGCCAGCGCGGCCAGGTCATCGACCAGGGCAACCGGGGCGTCCAGGTTTTTCGCCACGGACACGACGACGCGCCCGGCGAACGGCCGCTTCTTGCTCGTGGCAGCTTTCAGGACCAGGTCGGACGGGGCAGCCGGCTCGGCCAGTTCGCCCAGCCGGCGCAGGCTGAGGGGATAGTCCGTTCCGGACTGGCGCTGGGCTTCCAGCGCCGCCGTCATCTTCTCGGCAAGTTCATCGGCGGGGGATTTCTTCGCGGGCATTCCGAAGTTCGGTTGAAGGATGAAACTGGGATAGAGACAGTGTAGCATTAGGCGGCATCGGCAGCGAGCAGTTTTGTCGCGGCGATGGCCAAGGCGTTTAAGTCACTCGCAGCCAATTCACAGTCGTTCAAAACGGATTTGGAAACGAGCATGCCTCCAGGAGAATCGAACGCCCTCTGGGAAGGTCTGCTAGCCCGCATTTCTCACCAGCCCCTATCTTTGATTCCTGGTTGGCTGCTTTGATTGTTTGAACCACCGAAGGCAGCGGG
>JAEUIF010000683.1 GCA_016795185.1 Planctomycetia bacterium
ATTGGGGTTTTCGACCGCCGTGCCAGATGGAAATTTGTTGGTGCGGAGGGTGGTGACCAGCGACCAACTGGGCCGCTATTAACCGAGCAGTTCGCCGAGTTCCTGCTTCAAGCGGTGCAGGACGCGCGATTTGGCCTTGCGCACGGCGGCGGGGGACATGTGCATCGCTTCGCCTACTTCGAGCGGCGATTGCCCTTCGACCGCGCAGCGCCAGAATGCTTGCCAGGTCTTTTCCTCGAACTGACTGCGCACCAATTCCAGGGCGCGGTGGTGCAGCGACTGCACCTGCTGCGGGGGATCGTCGTCGTCGCGGATCACTTCGTCCGGAATATTCTGTAGCAGCAGGTTGGCGTCCGACCCGCCCTGGGCCTGGGGTTGCACGTTCTCCCGGCGACAGTGGTCGAGAAATTTACGGCGGGCGATGACGCGCAGCCAGCCGCGAAAGGAGTCGCCGGCGCGGTCGCGGCGAAACTGCTCGACGTGGCGGGATACGGCCTGGAAGACTTCCTGGCGCACGTCGTCGGCGTCCGCGCCCTGCATGCCCCAGGACTGACACCAGTGATGGACCAGGGGCGCGTACAGGAACACCAGGCGGTCCCAGGCTTCCGGGTTCCGCTCACGCACCCGTTTGAGCAAGCTCAGCGAGGTCGAACCTTCCGGCACGCCGCCGCTCCTTCCCGGCGGTCGGGCAAATGGTGTCACACGCCGCCGTTCGATGAGCTAGGATGAGGAATCCGTCTCAGGAATCATACCGCGCGAGCCGCCCAAAGGCCGCGCTCCCTCCGGCGAGGGAATTGAGGATGGCTGCCAGCGTCTGTCCTTCCGAACAGTTATTGCAAGCCTTCCAGCTCGGCAACCTGCCCGAGCGGGAACTGGACGTGGTCGCCGACCATCTGGAACGCTGCGGGCGCTGCGAGCATCTGGCGCAGCAGCTGGATTTCGCCGTTGATCCCATCGGTGCGGCGATTCGGCTGCCCGCTGGGGCGGGTTGGCCGGAAACGCGCCTGGTGCAGCACCCGGTGACGCCGCCCCCCTTGCCGTCCGCCGGCACGGATTCGTTTCCGTTTCTCAAACCGGCCGCGGCCCCCGACGAGCTTGGCCGCCTGGGCAATTATCGCGTGCTGCGCCTGCTGGGCAAGGGGGGCATGGCCTTCGTCTTCAAGGCGGAAGACATCGCCCTGTACCGGCCCGTCGCCTTGAAGGTGATGAAGCCCAACCTGGACCGCGAGAGCTTTGGCTGGAAGCGTTTCCTGCGTGAAGCGCGGATCATGGCGGCGGTCAAGCACACGCACCTCGCCACGATCTACCAGGCTGGGCAGGACGGCGACACGGCCTGGTTGGCGATGGAATTACTCGAAGGCGAAACGCTCGCCAACCGCCTCGACTGTCTGGGACCAATGACCGTGCCGCAAGTGCTGCGTCTCGGCAAGGAACTGGCCCTCGGACTGGCCGCGATCCACGCCCACGGGCTGGTGCATCGCGACCTCAAACCGGCCAACATCTGGCTAGAAGACCATTACGACCGCGTCAAGATCCTCGACTTTGGACTGGCTCGCTTCCTGAATGACGGTGCCAATCTCACGCTGCCGGGCACTGTGATGGGTACGCCGGCCTACATGGCGCCGGAGCAGGCCCGCGGCGAACCCACGGACGCGCGCAGCGATCTCTTCAGCCTGGGTTGCGTGCTGTATACCGCTTGCACCGGCGTCAAGCCGTTCGGCGCGGAACACACCATGTCGGTTCTCAACGCCCTGGCCGTCGAGCAGCCGCCCCCAGTCCACGAACTCGCACCGGCGGTTCCCCACCCATTGTCAGACCTGATTGCTCGGCTGCTCGCCAAAGCACCGAGCGACCGCCCGGCGTCCGCGGAGGCACTCCTCGAACTGTTGCGGCAAATCGAGATTCAATTCCTCGACGCGCGCGTTTCACATGCGCGCGCTGGCAAACCGGTCGCGCCGCGCGACCTTCAGGTGGCGCACTCCGGCTGGCGCTGGGGAACCGTCGGGCTCGCGGCGATATTCGGCGGGTTGCTGGGTCTGGTGGTTTGGTTCTGGTTGCTGCGCGGCCACGACCACACGGAGACGCCGCCACCGCCGGGCGAAGCGCCGCCGCCAGGCGCTGTATTCCTGAGCACCATGCCGGAAACCGACATGGTGTTCTGGCCGTTCCCCGCCCCGTTGCCCGACGATTTGCCGCCCGATCCCGTCGGCTGGCCGCCGCCCAAGGGCGACCGCCGCATCTGGATCGGCGGCCAGCCCTACCCGCACGGCATCTTCATGCACCTACCACCCTTCGGAAACCCGAAAAAGTGCAGCGTGAGCTATCGGCTTGACGGTCAGTATCGAACGTTTCAAACCCGGGTTTCCCTCAACGATGGTCCGCTGTCGTGCAGTCCGATGACCTTCACGGTGTATGCCGACGGGGTGATGCTGTGGAGTTCGCAGCCTGTACGTTCTCAGGCGGACACGCAGTCGTCCGGCAATTTGTCCGTCCAGGGCATTGGCAAGCTGACGCTCGAAGTCAGCGGGACGGGTAGCGAACGAGGGAGCCAGGCGGCGTGGATTGAGCCTTTCCTGCTTCCATGAAGGGTAGTCCCAAGACTCGACATACGTGGCTGGGACGGAGCAAGCGAATGAAACGACTGCTGTTGGGCCTGGTGTGTTTCGATTTCCTGGCACTGGCGGCGGTTTGTACCCGCGATGTCGCAGCGCCGGACGATGCCGTCGAAGTGTCGACCGCACGGCCTATTCAGAACGCTCCGTTTGAAATGACAGCGGCGGAAGCGACCCCAGCCTTGCCGGCAAGCGGCGTGCAGTGGTTTGCGACCTGGAACAACGCCCAGGAAGAAGCGCGACGAACAGGCCGCCCCATCTTGCTGGTGGCTGCCACGCCGCATTGTGCCGGTGTGTCCGGGATGTGGTGACCGGGCAAGCAAGACATGGACAGGAGGTTCCTGTCCCAGACCGAGGTCATCGCGGCCTCACGCAGGTTCGTCTGCGTTCGCCTGCTAACCTACGAAGACCGCCATGAAGCGGATTTCCTGAAGCAGCTCTTCGTCGGCCGCTCGGGTGAGCTGGAAAACACGACCTTCGTGGTATTGTCGCCCGACGGAAGGCAGCAACTGCTGCGTGCTGGACGAGCGCCGCCGGGCAACCAGGGGGCGGTAGCACTTGCTGAAACCTTGAACCGCCTGGCCGCCCAGTATCCGCCACGGAAGGCCGACGGCGACCCGCTGCTGCCCCGGATCGCGAGCGTGCGGCTGGCGCTCGACGTGGCGGCGTGCGACAATCGACCACTGGCTGTCGTGCATGCCGCGGATGCCGTCGCGTTGCAACAACTGGAGGAACGACTGCGACCGCTCGCCTGGAGCGATGACCTGCTCGGCCGACTGGTCTATGCGTCCACGACCGATGCCCGCCACCTGCAAGCCATCGAGGGCGTTGCGCCCAGCAGCGGGTTGCTCGTGATCCAGCCGGATCGGTATGGGGTGAAGGGGAAAGTGCTGAGCCAGACAACCGCGAAAGCGCCAGTGCTCGACTGGCGGCGGACGTTGCAAGAAGGCATTGCGGCCTATCAGCCCACCGACAAGACCTTCCCGCAGCACATCCGCGACGGCCAGCGTGCCGGCATCTTCTGGGATACCGTGCTGCCCGTCACCGACCCGCTGGAGAAGCGGGCGCGCGAAAAGCGGTAGTCCAAACCTGCATGGCATCGGCTCAAAGTTGGTGCGAAAAGGGGGCGGGACTCGTTGCCGGAACGGCCCGTCGGGTGCTTCGCACAACGAGTCCCGCCCCCTTTTCGCACCGACAGTCAGACGCGCTGCCAGTCGGTGGGAGTCCCCAGCAGCGAACGCAGGTCGGAGCCTTCGAGCGCTTCGGCCCAGGCGCAGCCGAGTTGCCACGACGGCCCGTTCGCCTCGACGTGACGGACGCGGGCCAGGGGCATGGTCATCGGTTCCTGGGTGGGGTCGCAGATATCGATGGCAAGCAGGGTGCCAGGCTCGAAGCGACGGCAGAGCACGACGGAAACGCCGCTGGCGGAGATGTCCAGGGTCTGCATCGGCCACTGGTTGCCGGCTTCCAGGACGGTGATGGGCTGGCACTGGCCCTTGCGTTCGCAGATGTAACGCACGCAACCGCGCCGCTCCTGGACGACGGGTTCTACGACGGCTCCCGCAGGCGTTTCGTACATGGTGCCTCCTGCACATTCAACCAGCAATCCACGACTATCCCCGTGGAGGGGAGTACAAGCTACCGGATCGGCTTTTTTCAGTCAAAGTCACTTTGCCAAACGCACAACCCCGCCGGGTTTGGCCCGGCGGGGTTGCGATGCGAGTCTAGTCGTGTCTGGCGGTAGCTAGCTTAGTTGCAGCAGCCGCTCTTCTTGCTGAACAGACCGCCACAGCGATCGAAACCGCACTTCTTCTGCGTGCAGCAGGGGGTGCAAGCCGGTTCGCAGGCGATCTTCTTGACGACCGTCTTGGCCACCAGGCGGCAGCACTCGACCGTTTCCTTGTGCGGGACGCAGTGGGCCACGCAGCGGGTCGCCTTGAAGGGCACCATCTTGGTTTCGCAGCAGGTGTAGGTCTCTTCCTTCTGGACGGCCACGCACTTGTGGCAGGTCACCTGGCACTTCTCCTCGGTCTTCACGATCTTGTTGACCGTGCACTTGACCTTGACCGGCACGCACACGGTTTCCTTGACCATGCAGGTGACGGTGTGCTCTTCCCACACCGGGCAGGGCACCCAGACCTTCTTGGTCTTGTACTTCGGGCACGGCTCGCAGCAGTCGTTCTTCTTGCACAGCCGTTCAAACAGGCTGGGCTTGACTTCCACCAGGCGGCACTCGTAGTGGCCCTTGTCCACGCACTTGCGGACGGTCTTGCAGACCGGCTTGCAGGTGGTGTGGCTCTGCATGATCGTGCGTTCTTCCTCGACCGGCACGCACTTGCACACGATGCGGGTCACTTCCTTGACTTCCGGCACCATCTGGTAGCAGGTGACCATCCGGGTCTTCTGGACCTGGATCTTCTCGCAGCGGTAAGCGGTGTACTCTTCCTGGCGGTGCTCGACCTTGTAGACGGTCCGCTCGGTGGTGTACTTCTCGGGCACCCACTCGGTGCAGGTGACTTCACGGTAGTTCGGGGCGCACGGGGCGGCGCAGCCGCCGCAGTCGCCGGCGCGGGCCGACTGACAACACGCGGCAACCACGGCGGTCGCCAGCAGGGTGGACAGAGCGCGGAAACTGAACATGCCTTCTCCTCTGTTGCGTTAAGAGACCGATCGCTGCCTGACGGGTTGACCGGGCCGAGGGGCAGGATCGAGAACTTGTTTCGTTCGGCCGTCACGACAATATGCCCCATCTGGGCAAGCGAGTGAAGTTTATCCGGCTGGAAAAGGCCGAAAAACAGCGGGATATGATGGGGTTTTGCCGAGGAGTGGCAAGGCAGCAGATTCGCGGATGGTAGTGGGTGGGGGGCGCGCCGCGCGAACCGGTTGTAGCGTCAGGAACGCGGATAGCGATTCAATTGCAGCCAGTAGTTGCCCGCTTGCCGGACTACCGCCGTGTACTCCTGGAAATCCACCGGCTTGACGAGGTAACTGTTCACTCCAAGCTCGTAACCGCGCAGCAAGTCGCTCTCTTGCTGCGAGGACGTAAGCAGGACGACGGGAATCGTGCGGGTGCGTGCGTCGGCCTTCACCTGGCGCAGCACCTCCAGGCCATCCACGCGCGGCATATTCAAGTCGAGCAGGATCATGCGCGGCCGGACGCCGTCGCCGAACAGGAGTTCGAGCGCCTCGGCGCCGTCTGTGGCGATCTGGATATGCCCCGTGACGCCGTGCGCGCGCAGCGCGTGCAACGACAGTTCCCGTTCGTCGGGGTCGTCGTCCACGAGCAGGACTTCCACCGGTTCGCTGGCCATGCCGACACCTCAGTTCAACGCGAAGGAAAACGTCGCGCCCCGATCCACCTCGGCCGCGGCCCAGATACGGCCGCCGTGCCGGACGATGATGCGCTGGACGATGGCCAGCCCCACCCCGGTGCCGTCGTAGTCTTCTTTGCGATGCAGACGCTGGAAGACCCCGAACAACTTGTGCGCGTAACGCATGTCGAAGCCGACGCCATTGTCCCGAACGTAATAGACGGTCCCGCCGTATGCGGGATCGAACCGACTGCCGACCTCGACGCGCGCCTGGACTTGCTTGCGGCTGTACTTGAGGGCGTTGCTCAGCAGGTTCACAAAGACCTGACGCAGCAGCGCGGCGTCGCCCTGGCAGGGCGGCAGCGGGGCGACGACGATTTCGACGCTTCGGCCCTGGATTTCCCCCTGCAAGCTCTGAAGCACTTCCTGCACCAACGGATTCAGCGCTACCGTTTGTTTTTGCAGCGCCTGGCGGCTGAGCCGCGAAAAGGCCAGCAGATCGGAAATCAGCCGGTCCATTTCCTGGACTTTGCCGTGGACGCGGTCCAGATAGTGGCGTGCCTCGGGCAGTAATTGCTCGCCGTACTTCTCCACCAGGATTTGCGAAAAGCCGCCTATGGCCCGAAGCGGCGCGCGCAGGTCGTGCGACACCGAGTAGCTGAATGCTTCCAGTTCCTTGTTGGCTTGCTCCAGGTCTTGCAGCAAGCGGGCGCGCGTCTCGGCCAGTTCGCGATTGGCGCGGGCCTCGGCGGCTTCCAGTTCCTTCGACAGCAATTCCTCGCGCATGCGCCGGGTTTCGTCCTCGAACTGCTTGCGCCGCAGCTGGGCGCGCAAGCGGGCGTGCAGCACGTCGAACGCGCTCGACTTGGAGATAAAATCGTCGGCTCCGGCGTTGAAGCCGGCAATCATGGTGTCGCGGTCCTCGCGCGCCGTCAGCATGACGAGCGGGATGTCGCGCCAGCGGGAATTGGCCTTGATGCGTCGGCAAGCTTCATCGCCCGACAAGCCGGGCATCACCAGGTCGAGCAAGATGCAATCGACCGGCTGCACGTTGAGCAGGTCCAGGGCTTCCTCGCCGGAACGGGCCAGGACCACGTCGTATTCATCCTGGCGCAAGCGGGACGCCAGTTCCTGCAAATAGGTGATGCTGTCGTCCACGGCCAGGATGCGTTTAGGGCCGAGCAGACTGGCCGCGCCGTCGCCGGGCAGCGGCTGGGCCGCTTGCCGCAGACTGGCCGTCAGGCGAGCGAGCACCACGTCCGTCCCTTCACCCTTGCGGACGAACGTATCCGCGCCCGCTTCCAGCGACTGCAACTCGTCTTCGCGTTCCTCCGAGGCCGTCAGCAGCAGGCAAGGGGTGCGGCGCAGCGCGCTGTCGGAACGCAGCCGACGGACCACCGTCGCACCGTCGATGCCGGGCAGCTGGCCGTCAACCACGACGGCGTCCGGGCGCACTTGCACCGCCAGCCGCAAACCTTCCTCGCCGGTGCCCGCCAGTTGTACCGCGTAACCGCCGGCCTCGAAGGTCGCGCGCAGCTCCTCGGCGAACGTTGGGCTATCGTCGATGACCAGCACCAGCGGGACCGAACGGGCGGCCTTCGGACCGGCGTGCTTGCCGATCAGCTCCACGGCGCGCGCAACCACGTAGGAGCGCTCATAGGGTTTACCGACGTAATCGTCCGCCCCCGTGTTCAGACCGCGCACGCGGTCGCGCACCTCGGCTTCGGTGGATAGCAGCATGACTGGCACGCGGGTCAGGGCGGCATCGGCGCGCAGCTCGGCCAGGAAGTCGACGCCGTCGCCGTCGGGCAACAGCACGTCCAGCACGATCAGGTCGAAGGGCGAGCGGGCCAGTTCTTCGCGGGCGGCAGCCAGCGTCGCACTGAGCGCCATTGCGAACCCAGCAGCCGTGAAGGCTTCCTGGAGGTCCATGCGGACCGTCAGGCTGTCATCGATGATGAGCACCTTGCTGTCCATGACTATCTTCCCGCAGGCGACTCATCCGCCAAGCCCATCAGGCTGGCGGCGAAGTCCTTCAGGGCGACCACGCGCTGCGCTGCGCCGAGGCGGATGGCCTCGCGCGGCATGCCGAACACCACGCAACTCGCTTCATCCTGAGCCAGCGTGACGCCGCCGGCCTGGCGGATCGCGAGTAGTCCGTCCGCGCCGTCGCGGCCCATGCCGGTCAATAGTCCACCGATGACCTGGCCGCCCAGTTCGCGCGCCACGGACTG
>JAEUIF010000685.1 GCA_016795185.1 Planctomycetia bacterium
GGCGAGATTCCATCTCGCCGGCGCGGCCGATGGACTTAATGAGTCAAGGTTGTTCAATTGGCGAGTGTCTTGAATAGCAACTTGGACGCCTACTCTCGAATCGCGGTGCCGATGATATTGGGCCGCTTTCCGGAATGGGAGCCGTTCGCCAGGCTTGACTCTCGCGCTGATGGCGCTGGCAACACCGTCGATTTCAATATCCCTTGCCCATCGGGGGCAGCTGAATCCGGCCTCTGGATATCAACGGCTGACGAGGAATTTTCCGTCGGGTTCCATACTCATCACTGCCATTTCACCGACTACGAATCTCGAAACAACCCGATACAAATCGAGGCTGGCCTGAAGTACGCGGCGGACATCATTGACGAGCGTCTCGGTGTCGTGAGTTGGTATCGCGCGGGTTGCTTTGTGGGCTCCTTCTCCGTCGAATTACCTTACCCTGCACCCTTGCCCGGCCTGTTCGATGATGCGAGAGATGCGCAACTCGTCGCGATGTTCTCGAACTGTGACCGCGCCACGCTTCGATCCTGGCTCGGCCATTTCGACCGGGACGAGGTTCGCAGCTAGTTTGTAAGGTCCGCCCCGGCATCGAATGCTTCGAGTTGCGCTTCGGTCAGCCCGTCAGAACACTTCTGGCCCAGGCGCATCATGGCTGCCACGTTCTCGTCCGTTAGCGGGCCGGTTGGGGCGGTCAGGATCAGACCGACGCGCACCCCATCCACGAGCGGCAGCGGTTCCACCGGCCGGAGAACGCCGTTCTCGTATACGGCATCGATCGTTTGGCTGGCCATGAGTATTCCCCCCATTGAGCGCGACATTCGGCATTGTAACACAAGGGGGAACGACGCTGTAGCGCCGCAAACCGCATTCATGGAGCGGCGACAAACTCCTCGACATAGCTCCCCTGGAACCGATAGCTGCTCTCCTCGCCCTGGTGGTTCTTGAGTTCCTTGTTGATGGTCGTGCGCACCCGGTGCAGTCGTCCTTGCTGCACGTCGAAGACGATCTCGCCTTCCGGTTGGAACTGGATGACGGCGGCCTGATCCTCCGGCGGAGCCTTGATGGCCGTGGCCAGCGTCAGGGTCAGGTGATTGGCCGTCAGTTCCTTGACCGCGTAGCGCTGCGCCGCCGGGTACTTCTCGCCGGTGCCGAAGGGCGGCTCCAGCGTGAGCTGATATTGCCGATCCCAGTAACGGCTCGCCCAGACGCCGTCCGTCGGCAGCAGCACCGTGAACGGCAGTTCGTGTTCGTAGCGGCTGGCCGGCGCGTGCTTGGAGTCCTTCACTTCGACCACTTTGCCCAGGCTGTCGATGCGCAGCACGGCCAGCGGCGTACCGACGTACTTGGACAGTTGCTTGACCATTTCCGGATCGCTCTTGTCGTGATCGGCCGAGTCATACAGCGCGGCAGCGCCGGTGGGAGTCGTGCGTTCGATACGCAGGGCGGCCAGCGACTGCTGCATGGTGGCGACGCCAGCCGCATCGACGGCCAGCACCTGCCAGCGCTTGACATTGCTCAGCTTCATCGTCGATTCGACTTTCACGCCGCCGACCACCTCGGTTTCCGAAGTCGTTTGCTCGACGCGGTAATGCAGCACCTGGCCCGGCTGCCAGCGGAACTTGACCGGCACGGGTTGCGGATTTTGCGCCAGCGCCGGCAGGGCCAACAGCCAGCCGACCAAGAGCGTCAGGGTTCCTGCGCGGACCATGAAAGCCTCCTTGCGCTCCAGCGAGCCGAGCGTTTCAGCGAGCCGGGAACATAAGTGCCCGGAGTGGCGGCCGGATATAGCGGGGTGCCAAACGCGATGCCAGAGCAGTTTGGGAGAGTAGCCCGCTGAGGAGCGGCGGGCTACGTTCAGGCAAGAAGCGTCAGGGTGCGGTGCGCTTCAGGAAATCGGCGAGCCCGGTAAGGAAGTCCGGCGGCAAAGCGTCGTTGTGACCGCAGCCGGCCATGCGATAGAACCACTTGGGCTCGTTGGCCGTTGCGTACAGTTTCTCGCCCATCCACCAGGGTATAAGTGTATCGCAGTCGCCGGCGGCGACCGCCACCGGCCGCTGGCACTTCGCGAGCTTTTCCACATTGTCGTATTTGTTGCGCACCAGGTAGCGCGCCGGCATGAACCAGACCTGACTCTGGGCAATATCGGGAAACGAGGTAAACGCCTTGACCAGCACCAGGGCGCGGTGCGGCCGACGCGACGCCAAATCGGTCGCGATGCCGCCGCCCAGCGACTTGCCGAACAGGATGAGGCGCTCGCCGGGGACCTGTTTCGTTTGCGTCAACCAGTCGCAGACCGCATCGCCCGCCGCGTAGCAACCCGCTTCACTCGGCGACCCATCGCTCTTGCCGTAGCCGGGATAGTCGAACAGCAGCACCGATTCGCCCAGGGCGTCCATCAGTTCGCGCACCGCCCCGCCCCGATGGCTGAGGTTGAGCGCGTTGCCATGACAGTAGACCAGTGCCCCGGTCGCGCCTTCCTTCGGGAAATACCAACCGTGAATGCGCGTGCCGTCCGGAGTCTGCACCCAGACATCCTCGACGGTCAAACCGGCCGGCGGTGGCTGCCAGTGGTCCGTGTCCTTGAACGGTTGGTACAGCAGCTTGTTTTCGAGCAACAGCAGCACGATGCAAACTCCGACGTAGATCACGCCAGCCCGGATCAGCCAGTCACGCAAGCGGCGCGAGCGACTCGGCGGCGAAGCAGCAACCGTGGAGGCTTCAGGCATGGGCTTCTCCCGAGCGCCGGCCGGCAACCCGGCGAACGACCGACCGTCCCATGCTCAAGCCTAGCACACCCCAACAAGCAATGGGCAGCCAGTCGCCCCAACGGGCATAGAGGCTGGTGCGGCGGTCGAGGGGCACCTGGCCGACCAGGACGCCGCCGACCTTCTTGAACTCGTGCCATTGACGCTTGGGCAAATCCTGCCAGGGCGAGAACTTCGCGACGTTGAGCGCGTACCAGGCCCGCGCCTCGTACAGAAACGCCCAGGTCGAGTTCGGGTCGTAACGGTCGATGTTGAAGTTCGTCAACGGCTCGATTTGCCAGAGCAGGCGGTCGTTGTCATCCGCCAAAGGCTCGGCGGCCAGCACCCGGCCGTTGCCGTCGATGAGCGCCGAGATGCCCATGTTCACGGCGCGCGTCACCGCTCGGCGGCACTCGACGGCGCGGAACCGGCAGATGGCTAAATGCTCCTCGTGCTCGCTGCTGCCGCGAAACCAGCCGTCGTTGGAAATGTTCACCAGGAAATCGACGGGCTGCTCGCCCGTGACATATTGCCGGGCCAGCGTGGGATCGCTGTCCTCGTAACAAATGACGACGCCGAAGCGATGGTCGCCCAGCTGGAAACGTGGCAAGCCTTCGCCCGCCGAGATGCTGTAATCGAAATCGTAGGGAGCCAGCCGGTTCATGAACGCGAACGACTCGCGCAGCGGCACGTACTCGCCGAACGGCACGCGATGAATCTTGTCGTAGCGTTCCGCCAGGGCGGCCTTGGGGCGGAGCAGCACGGCCGAGTTGTACAGACGGCGTTTGTCGTTCGGCAGCATGACTTCCGTGTTCAGGCCGAACAGCACGTCGGTGCCGGCCTGCTGGACGAGGCGATGGACCGCGGCGTTGTACGTCTTCTGAAACGCTGGCAGCGGTTCGGCGGCCACCTCGTAGCCCCGATCCAGCCAGCCATCGGGATGGCTGGTTTCCGGCCAGACGATCAGATCGGGTTTCGGCTGGAGCTTGCTCGCGGAGTCGTGCAGCGCCTGGAAGTGCTTGAGCATCACGGTGGCGGGGTCTTCGACCTGGGTTTGCACCACGCCGGAAGCGGCGTTGCGAATGTGTTGCTCCAGGTTGCCCTGGATCAGCGCCACGCGCGGGCCGAGTTCAAATTCGCTCTGCGTCAGACGGACCACGCCGTAGCCGAGGACAAGCGCCAGACAGGCGAAGCTGATTACGGCGCGGCGTGCTAACCCGCAAGCGGGCGTAAAGTCGGTCATACCAAAGCCGCGACGGAACCAGGCGCGCGTGCAGGCCAACTCAAAGAGCACCGCGTTGACCAGCGCGACTACAAAAGTCACGCCGTACGCGCCGGTCACATCCGCGATCTGGATGACGAGCAAGAAATCGTGCTGCGTGTGCGCCAGGAAGTACCACGGAAAGCCCGTGAATAGATGGGCGCGCAGATACTCCAGCGCCGTCCAGACCACGGGCAGCGCCAGCAGCAGCGGCCAACCCGCGCGGCGCACCAGCAGCCTTACCAGGCCGATGCCCAGCGGCAGATAGAACGAACAGTACAGCACCAGGCCGGGCCAGCTGTAATAGTTGCGTGGGTCAGCCAACCGCAGCCATTGCAAGGCCGGCGCGAAGAACAGCACACCCGTCAGCCAGCTGCCCAGGAACACGCGCCAGGCGGGCAGGTCGCGGCGCACCAGGCTGAGGATCGGCACCAGCGCCACCCAGCCCAGCCAGCCCCAGGCCAACGGAAAGTGCGCCGCCCAGAGCATGCCGCCGCTGAGCACCGCCGGCAGCAGCACTGAACGCCGGGGATCGAGGATCGAGGGTCGCGGAGCGGCGGTCACGGATCGCGGGTCGGCGATGCGCGCCGGTTCGCGTTCCTCGACAACACTGGTTTCGGCGGAGTCCATCGCTACGATCCTCGGAATCGGTTCCGCCTCCAGACTGATAGCTAATGGCTGATAGCTGACAGCTATCAGTTACATTTCACGCCGGTTCAGCCACCCGTGCGCAACACGGGAAAGCGCTCGCCGGCCCGGTGCTGGTGTTCCCCGGCGGGGAAGAGCACCAGGGCGTTGGCCGGCGCGAGCGCGCGCAGGTCCGCCGAACCGAACCAGGGCAACGGCCGCACGCTCCAGCCCACTGAGCCGGGTTCCAGCCGCGCCGGATAGTAGGTCGGCCGATCCGTGCTGTACGGAAAATCCTCCGCCAACGGCAACGCCACGAACCGCGGCCCCGGTTCCCGGCCCTGCAACCGACGCAGCGCCGGTCGCACGAACAGCTCGAAGCACACCAGCGAACTGACGGGGTTGCCCGGCAGGCCAAAGACGAGTGTGGCCGTCGGTCTCGGACCAGTCGCCACCGTGCCAAAGAACATCGGCTTACCCGGCTTCATCTCGACCTTGTGAAAGTGCGCCTGCACGCCGAGTTCCTGCAACACGCCCGGCACCAGGTCGAGCTTGCCGGCTGACACGCCGCCGGACAAGATTAGCACCGGTTCGCGCAGTCCTTCGGTGATCAGTCGGCGCAGGTCTTCCACGCGGTCGCGGCCGATGCCGAGCGCACGCGGTTCGCCGCCGGCGCGGGCCACCTGGGCGGCCAGCATCGGCCCGTTGCTGTTGCGAATCTGCCCCGGACCCGGCGTCTGGCCTGCTTCGACAACTTCATCGCCCGTGGACAGGATCGCGACCCCTGGCCGGGGTTGCAGCAACGCCTCCGTCCGGCCCACGGTCGCCAGGATGCCAAACGCCGCCGGCCCCAAGCGCGTGCCCGCTGACAGCACGGAATCGCCGCGCCGCATCTCGCGCCCCTGCGGCAAGATGTTCTTGCCCGGCGTGGGCGGCCGGTCGTCGATCCGCACCTGGCCGCCGTCCAGCAAATGCGTGCGTTCGACCGGAATCACTGCGTCGGCGCCCACGGGCACAGGCGCGCCGGTCATGATCCGCGTCGCCTGGCCCGGGCCGACTTCCAGGGTCGGCGTGCGGCCGGCGGTCACCTCCTCGATGACCTGCAAGCCCCCCTGCCCTGTCGGCAAGTCTGCGCAGCGCACCGCGTAGCCGTCCATCATCGACTTGTCGTAGGGCGGCATGTCGAGATCGCTGGCCACATCCTCGGCCAGCACCAGGCCGAGCGCCGTGGTCGTCAACGGCAACCGGACGGCCGGCAGCAACGCGGTGTGGCGCAGAATGATAGCCTGGGCTTCGGCAACCGGCAGCATGAGCGTCTTCCCTTTCGCGGCGTCGTTCGGGATTGTAGCATGGGGGTGGAAGGCAGCCTACTCCGATCATCGTGGGGAAGCCGTCATGGCCACGGTCGAGGAAGATGTCGCCCCGCTCGTCGCCGGCGACAAGCTGACGCGCGACGAGTTCCTGCAACGCTGGGAAGCGATGCCGTCCGTCAAGCGCGCGGAGCTTATTCGAGGAGTGGTTTACATGCCCTCGCCTTTGTCGATTATCCACGGCAGTCGAGACAACAAGCTCGGCACCTGGATCGGTGTGTACGCTGCCTATACGCCCGGTTGCGATGCCGCGAATAACGCGACCACCTTCATGCTCGATGATGCCCCGCAGCCAGACGTGCAGCTGCGAATTCTGCCGGAATGCGGTGGTCAGACGCGCCTGGAGGGGCTGTACGTCAGCGGCGCTCCGGAACTGGCTGCCGAGACCTGCCCGTCGCGCACGTCCTACGATCTGCACCAGAAGTTTGAACTCTACCGCGAAGCCGGCGTGCGCGAGTACCTGGCCGTCCTGCTGCGTGAGAAGGAGGTCCGCTGGCACCGACTGCGCGAACGGAACTACGAACTGCTGCCTGTTTCGCCGGAAGGCATCCTCCGTTCGGAAGAGTTTCCGGGCCTCTGGCTGCACGCGCCGGCGTTGCTGGCCGGCGATATGGCCCAGGTGCTGGCGACCTTGCAGCAAGGCATCGCGTCGCCCGAGCATGCCGCCTTCGTGCAGCGCTTACGGCAACGGTCGTAACGGCACGGCCCGCAAGGCCTGCCCGAAAACCCCCAGTTTCCCATTCCCCGCTGTCGGAATCGGTGCTAAGCTTGATTGGCTGGATTCACCAGCCTTGGCTGCTGTCGCCGATTCATTCTCATCATCCATGCGAGCCCGCGATTCGGACTCCTATGGCGATAGGAGCCTCTCCTTGTGAGCAAGGGGGATAGAGCGCAAGCTCCTATCCCCTTTGCTTTTTTGCCTGCAACGACGACGTGCGATGAAGGCAGGCAACAACCTCCAGCCGAAAAAGGCCTGGCAACCCAGCGAAAGCAGCCAAGCGCCCGCGCGAAACCCAGACCCCCTTGAAAACCGACCAACGCCCCAGTAAAATCCCCAGTCAACGGAGGACGCCTCGCCGGCAAGCCAGGACCACAATGATTTGGGGAATGGTGTAACGGTAGCACAGCAGACTCTGGATCTGCTTGTCTAGGTTCGAATCCTAGTTCCCCAGCTT
>JAEUIF010000718.1 GCA_016795185.1 Planctomycetia bacterium
CGCCGGGCTGCCCGTCGAAGTCGCGGGCGTGACGGTCAACCGCAACTGCGGCTCCAGCTTGCAGGCCATCAACCAGGCGGCGCAGAGCATCGCCGCCGGCTGCGAGGATGTACAGCTGGCCGGCGGCGTCGAGCACATGCACCACATTCCGATGGAATCCGGCCTGTCGCCCAATCCGCATTTCTACTATCGCCACAGCCCGGCGGTACTGAACATGGGCCTGACCGCCGAGAACCTGGCCCTGCGCTACAAGATCAGCCGCAAGGAGCAGGACGAGTTCGCCCTGCGCAGCCATCAGCGCGCCGCCAAGGCCACCGATTCCGGCCGCTTCAAGCGGGAGGTCATTCCCACCTGGGGCAAGGACGAGGAAGGCCGGCGACGACAGCTGACCGAGGACCAGTGCATCCGCCGCGATAGCAGCCTGGAATCGCTCGGCGCGCTGAAGCCCGCCTTCATGCCGGACGGTGGTTCGGTGACGGCCGGCAATTCCAGTCCGCTGAACGTCGGCTCGGCCGTGCTGCTCATCATGTCCGACGAGCGCGCCACGGAACTCGGCCTGAAGCCCATCGCCAGGATCAAGGCGATGGCGGTGGCGGGCGTCGATCCCTCGGTGATGGGTATCGGTCCGGTGCCGGCGACGCACAAGGTGCTCGAACGCGCCGGCCTGAAGCTGGAAGACATCGACCTGATCGAGATCAACGAAGCCTTCGCCGCCCAGACCCTGGCCGTGATGAAGGCATTGAAGGCCGATCCCGAGAAGGTGAACGTCAACGGCGGCGCGCTAGCCATCGGCCACCCGCTCGGCGCCAGCGGGGCACGCATCGCCACCACGCTGATCCACAACCTGCACGAACGCAAGGCGCGTTACGGCCTGGCGACCATGTGCATCGGCGCGGGGCAAGGGATCGCCACCATCTTCGAGGCGCTGAACTAGTCAAATCGTTTAGCCGCGAGCCCCAGCACCGCTTGCGGTTTAGCACGCCGCAGCGCTCGCCTTTGGCTCGCGGCTAAACGAATGAGTCTTTTGAGGTCCGCGCATGCGTTACCGTCCGTCCTTCGAGGAATTCGCCGAGCTGGCGAAAAGCTCCAGCCTGGTGCCGGTCTACCGCCAGCTCATCGGCGACGCGCTCACGCCCGTCAGCGCCTTCTGCAAGATTCAGGAAGGCGATTGGTCCTTTCTGTTCGAGAGCGTCGTTGGCGGCGAGCGGGTCGGGCGCTACAGCTTCGTCGGTTCGGGGCCTTTCGTGCGCTTTGAAGCCTATGGCAACAAGGTGGTGCTCTCCTCGCGGACGCCCGGCAGCGACCGCTGGATCGTCGGCGATCAGGAACACCCCGACCCGCTGCAACTCCTGGAAGACATGGTCGCGAAGTATCGTGCGCCGCACGTGCAGGGCTTGCCCCGCTTCTGCGGCGGCGCGGTCGGCTTCGCCAGCTACGATTCCGTGCGCTACGTCGAGAAGTTGCCGCACGCGCCGCCCGACGACCGCCAGTTGCCCGACCTGGGCTTTGCCTTTTACGACCGCATGGTCATCTTCGACCACATCAACAAGACCATCGCCGCCGTCGCGCACGCCCACGTCGATCCGGAACACCTCAAGAAGAGCTACGAAACCGCCTGTCAGCGGGTGGACCGGCTGGTCGAACGGCTGCAACAGGGCGTGGCCGACTTGCAGCTCACGGACATCGCCCCGCCGCAGGGTGAGGTCAAGATTCCGTACCGCTCGAACTTCACGCAGCCCGAGTTTCACCAGGCCATCGAGAAGTGCAAGGAGTACATCAAGGCCGGCGACATCTTCCAGGTGGTGCTGAGCCAGCGGCTGGTGACCGAAACCAAGGCCCGGCCGTTCGACATCTACCGCACGCTGCGGGTCATCAATCCGTCACCGTTCATGTTCTACCTCAAGGCTGGGCCGCTGTGCCTGGTCGGCGCGTCGCCGGAAATCATGGTGCGGGTCGAGGGCGACAAGGCCATTATTCGTCCGCTGGCCGGCACGCGCCGGCGGGGCAAGAGCGAAGAGGAAGACAACCAACTCGCGGCCGAACTGCTCGCCGACCCAAAAGAGCGGGCCGAGCACATCATG
Source organism: Planctomycetia bacterium (assembly GCA_016795185.1). Lineage (GTDB taxonomy): Bacteria > Planctomycetota > Planctomycetia > Gemmatales > Gemmataceae > JAGVLI01. Next base: position 2,082 of record JAEUIF010000718.1, read on the forward strand.
CTGGTCGATCTGGGCCGCAACGACATCGGCCGGGTGGCGCGTTATGGCACCGTCGAACTCAGCGACGTGATGACCATCGAGCGCTACAGTCACGTGATGCACATTTGCAGCACCGTGAGCGGGCGCTTGCAGCCGGGCAAATCCTCGTTCGACGCCCTGCGGGCCTGCCTACCCGCCGGTACCCTGAGCGGCGCGCCCAAGGTCCGGGCGATGGAGATCATCGACGAGCTGGAGCCGTATCGGCGCGGCCCCTACGGCGGCGCGGTCGGCTACGCGGATTTTAGCGGCAACATGGACACCTGCATCGCGTTGCGGACGATGGTCCTGCTCGGCCAGACGGCCTACGTCCAGGCGGGCGCGGGCATCGTCGCCGACAGCGTGCCGGAGAGCGAGTACCAGGAAACCATGAACAAGGCGATGGGCCTGCTCCGAGCCATCGAACTGGCCGAGACGCAGCTGTGATGGATTGCGGTTGCCCCTCAAGGCAAGTTGAAAGAGGTCGCCGATGACGTTACACCTGTCTTTGCCGCCGGAACTGGAGCGGCGACTCACGGCAGACGCCGCCCGGCTGGGTTTGCCCCTGGAAACCTATGCGCTCCAGCTGCTCTCTCAGCAGCCTGCACCCCCAGACCGTCGCAGCGCCGCAGTGGCGTTGTTGCAAGGTTGGATCGACGAAGACGACCACGGCGAACACCGGGAAACCGGCGACTACCTCGTCCGCGCACTGGATGAAGACCGTTCCTCGGATCGACAGCTATTCCCGCCAGACCTGAAGGGAGTAACGTGGTGAGCCGGGTGGTGTTGCTCGATGCCGGGCCGCTCGGCCTGGTCACCAATCCCCGGCGTTCGGCCGCCAGCACGGCATGCGCGCGGTGGTTGCAGGAACACATTGCCGCCGGCAACCGCATCCTGATCCCCGAAATCGCCGACTATGAGGTCCGGCGTGAATTGCTCCGCGCGAACCGAAGCAAGGGATTGGCCCAGTTGGACGCGCTAGCGGCCTTGGTGGAGTAACTACCATTGAGTACGGCTGCCATGCGGCAAGCGGCCCAATTTTGGGCGCAGGCCAGACAAGCGGGACAACCGACCGCCAGCGACAAAACCATCGACAGCGACATGATCCTGGCGGGGCAAGCGCTGGCCCAGGGCGGCGCAGATGCCCTCATCGCGACCACCAATGTCGGCCACCTGGCCCGTTTCGTGCGCGCCGATCTTTGGCGTAACATCCGAGTTCAATAGCGCTCGGCAGTGCGTCGGCTCTGGACCATCGAGCTGGCCGAGAGACCATTGTGGCCGGACGGCTTCAAATAGCGAGCATTCATCACCACCTTGCGGCCGACGATCCGTTATAATGAAGCGGCAATCGCCCTTCCAGGTTCACGCCTTTCACTGCCAGGATTGCCAGCGAGGGCTGCTCATGAACCGACTTGGAATCCTCTGCCTGCGCTATGGCAGCGCGGCCGCCTTCGTCCTCCTGGCGTTGACCGCGAATCGCGCCGTCGCCGCGCTGGACCACTTCGCGTCCGCTCTGTTTCTGGCCGCCGTCGCCGTCACTGCTTATGCCTGCGGACTGGGGCCTGGTCTACTGGCCACCGCTCTGTCGGCGCTGGCGCTCGACTACTATTACCTGCTCGAATACCAGACCCTGGACCTGAACCACGCGACCTGGGTCTGGCTGACGGTCTTCGTCGCCGTGGCCCTGCTTATCAACGTGCTGCAAGAATCCCAGCGCCGCCTGGCCGCGCTGCTTCGCTACCGCAACGAACGCCAGGGCCAGTTCATGTCGGTGCTGGCCCACGAGCTGCGGAATTTTCTCTCGCCCATCACCATCGGGCTAGCCACCCTGCGTCTGCGCGGCAAGCACGATGACAGCACGCTCCAGTGCTGCGACGTGATGGAACGGCAGATCGGCAAGCTGACGCGCCTCATCGACGATTTGCTCGACGTGGCGCGCATCCAACAAGGCAAAGTGCATCTTCAAAAGACCGAAGTAGACTTGCACCAGGTCATCAGTCAGGCGTGCGAGGGCGTCAAGCCGCTCGTGCAGGCGCGCCGCCATACCTTCGAGGTTTCGCTGCCGCCCAGTCCCTTGCCGGTGGACGGCGACGCCACCCGGCTGGAGCAAGTCTTTTTGAACTTGCTGACCAATGCCGCCAAGTACACGGAACCCGGCGGCTGCATTGGGCTGCACGCGGAACGCGCCGGCGCGGAATGGCTGATCCGGGTGCGCGACAACGGCAAGGGCATGCCGCCCGAACTGCTGCCGCACGTCTTCGACCTCTTCTTGCAAGGCGAGCCGGGCGCGCAGGGCGGCCTGGGCATCGGCCTGAACATGGTGCGCGGCCTGGTCGAACTGCACGGCGGCAGCGTCTCGGCGTTCAGCGAAGGCCCTGGCCAGGGCAGCGAGTTCGCGGTGCGCTTGCCGGCGGCGCTGCGGCTGCCTGCGGCGGCACCGGTGGCCATACATGGGAACGGGCCATAGGCGGCGGGCTGCGGTCCATGGCAGCCGGGGATTGGTCGCGCGGTCTGAAACCCGGCTCGGTTCAAGGATCGAATCGGGTGCCTGCATGTCGAACAAAGCCAAGCTGTCGATGTACGCTTCTCATCACTCGCTGTACGTTCAGGACAGCCTCGCCTGGAACAATCCCGAAGAAGTATCCTTCGACGAACGAACGACCGCTGATCGGCTGGCCGTTGGTCAGAATGTGCTCGTGATAGGCACCGGCTCGCACGGCAACGTAAAAGTCGTCGTCGAAGCTGACGACGTAGAACCGCCCCTGGATCTTTCGGAATGGGACCACGTTACGGAAGCAGGGATCGACGTGCCCAGCGGCGTTGTTCTTGTCATGGGCTGCCTGAGCTATCAGGGCCTGTTCTTCTGGGTCAGGAAAGGCCATCGCCGGGTGCGCTGTTGCCACGCTAACCTGCAAGGATCGGTAGAGTGCGGCAAGGGCCGCGACTGGTACCTGATACAAATCTGGCCTGCGGAACCAGCGCCGGCGCGCGTGCTGAAACGCTGGTCGCCCCAGCAGTCGAACTGACTTTGGAAGTATTTTCCGTGTCCCATCGACTGCCAAACCGGCAATCCCCCGGCCAGGTCCGCCACTTCGCCAATTTGCCATGCGGGGAATTTGGCGGACCCAGAACTTCCCTGGCGGAGTTCCGCATCGTCCGTCATCACCCTCCAGCCAACAAAAGAGCCCGCAGCGCTGGCGAAGGGGCTTTGGTCCTTCGTTGGCGCTGCGGGTGTTTTAAGTGTCGGAGAGCAACTTGCCGCCTTTGATGATGACCAAAGGTTGTTCTTCGCACACGGCATAATGGACAATCAGCGGGCGAATCACGACGCAGCGCACTTGCATCCGTAACACCGGCAGCCGATAGAGCGGTTCCCCGGCTTCCATCGGGTCGTTGTGCAGTCTTTCCACAATCTGCTTGAACGCAGACAGGAGCGGCTCGCCGACGCCGGCCCGGGATGCTTGCCGCTGCAAGTCCCGAAAACTCTCGGCCACGACAGCGGACCAGTCCACGCGGCAAGGATGGTTACTTTCAGGCGAATCAGACATCGTCTTACGCTTTCTGCCGCTTCTCGGTTTCCTGCCGATGGATTGCTTCCAAATCCGCGAGCAGCCGCTCGCTCGAAACGTACTCCTCATCAACCTCGGTGTACTTCTGCAAGTCGGCTGCGGAAAACTCCTTTTTGTATTGCGCGTAGATCGCGCGCAGGTCTTCATCCGACTCCGGCTTGGCAACTGGGCCGTTGCTAACTTCTGACATGGTTGCACCTCCAGTTCGTTCCGACGAGCGCGCAGCGGCCCCTCGCTGAATCGCCTCGCATTCCGCGATGACTTGCTCTACCGGAATCCCTTCCTCGATCTCCGTGTACTTCTGCAAGTCGGCTGCGGAGAACTCCTTTTTGTATTTGGCGTAAATCGCGCGCAGGTCTTCTTCGTCGTGGTCCATAAATCACTCCGCCGTCGTCGCGCCGAAGAGCGTCAGGCCGATGCCGAGGAGGCCCTTCTGGCCGCCGCCGTTGACGTCCGTCTTCCAGTTCAGCACCCAGTTGCCGCTGCCCTTGTTGGCCAGTTCCGGCTTGTCGCCGGGCTTCTGGTTGGGGAAGAGCAGCAGCACCGCCGGATGACTGCCGCCGGGGATCGACTTGCCGCTCAGTTCGGTCACGTCCTTGTGCGACAGGATGGCGGGCTTCTTGTCGTCCGCGGCCGGGCAGAGCAGCAGGAACTCGTTGAACGGCGCGGTGCCCATGTGGTCGCCGTCCATCGGCTGGAAGCCCAGGCGCAGCGTGTACAGACCGGGCTTGATGTTCTGCTTGCGGAACGAGTTCCACGCCTGGTTGACGCGCATCACCCCCAGGATGGTGGACTCTTCGAGCTTGCGGTAGTTGATGCCCTGCTTGACCTCGTCGCCGGTGGCCTTCACTTCCAGCTGCTTGGGCAGCCAGACTTCCCAGAGCACCTTGTCGCCCTCGCTGACCTGCACCGACTGGCTGCCCAGCAGCTGGCGGATCGGCTCGGCCAGTTCCTTCGGGGCCTCGCTGGCCGCCAGCTTGACGCTGCACTTGTTGGGGTCGGCGGCCTGCGTGAACGAGGCGAACACCAGGAGCAAGGCGACGCTGCCGCCAGGAATGCGCATCATGAAACGGTCTCTCCTTGTTTTGTAGGTCAGGCTGCATGCCTGACGCACATCGAACTGTATCTTTCCGCCCGTATGCCGCAGCGGATGGCCCAGGGTCTGAGCCCCGGAGGGGCGTTAGCGTGGTAGCCCACGGCGCGAGCCGTGGGTCAACACCGCTTCATTCTCCACCAGCCCCGGAGGGGCGGCAGACAGCAACTCTGCCGCCCCTCCGGGGCTGGTGGCCTCAAGGCGATTCGGTTCCCACGGCTTGCGCCGT